>NZ_JBFUCB010000929.1:0-1648 GCF_056405435.1 Rhizobacter sp. P1_G5
GCGCAAACCTACGCAGAACGGCCAAGTTCCCCCAAGTTTTCATAGGCGCTGAAAAGTCCATCGTGAGCATGTCATCCGACAAAAACACTCAGCAATTCAACGACTTAGCGGAAGAATCGCCCGCCGGCCGGGCTCCCGCGCGTGCCCCCATTCCGGCCCATACCCCAATGATGCAGCAGTACCTGCGCATCAAGGCCGAGCACCCCGACACGCTCGTCTTCTACCGCATGGGCGACTTCTACGAGCTCTTCTATGAAGACGCCCGCCGTGCCAACAAGCTGCTCGACATCACGCTGACCAGCCGCGGCCAGAGCGGCGGCGAGCCGGTCGTGATGGCCGGCGTGCCGTTCCATTCCGTCGAGAGCTACCTGGCGAAGCTGATCAAGCTGGGCGAAGCCGTCGCGATCGCCGAGCAGGTCGGCGACGTCGCCACCGCCAAGGGCCCGGTCGAGCGCAAGGTGGTGCGCGTCGTCACCCCCGGCACCGTCACCGACACCGAGCTGCTCGCCGACAAGCGCGACGCGCTGCTGCTCGCGGTGTCGCAGAAGACGCAGCGCGGCGTCACCAGCTACGGCCTCGCCTGGCTCGGCCTGAGCAGCGGCCAACTCGGCCTGACCGAATGCACCGAACGCGAGTTGCCCGGCTGGCTCGCCCGCCTGAACGCCGCCGAGGTGCTGGTCGACCGCGAGCAGGTGCCCGCGGCCGTCGCGCAGGCCCGCATCGCGATCACGCACCGCCCCGGCTGGCAGTTCGACACCGCCCTTGGCCTGCGCAAACTGTGCGAGCAGATGCGCGTCGCGAGCCTCGCCGGCTTCAACGCACAGGAACTCGGCACCGCGCAGGCCGCCGCCGCCGCGCTGCTGAGCTATGCCGAGCACACGCAGGGCCAGGCCCTGGCACACGTGCGCGCGCTGCAGGTGGAGCGCAGCGGCGACCTGCTCGACCTGCCGCCCACCACGCACCGCAACCTCGAACTCACGCAGACGCTGCGCGGCGACGACGCGCCGACGCTGCTGTCGCTGCTCGACACCTGCCGCACCGGCATGGGCAGCCGCGCGCTGCGCCACTGGCTCACGCACCCGCTGCGCGAGCGCACCGTCGCATCGCAGCGCCACGACGCGCTCGACGTGTTGATCGAGCACGGCGTCGCGCCGCTGCGCGAGGCGCTGCGCGGCATCAGCGACGTCGAGCGCATCACCGCCCGCGTCGCGCTGCGCCAGGTGCGCCCGCGTGAACTCACCGGCCTGCGCGCCACGCTGCAGGCGCTGCCCGCGCTGCGCGAGCGCGTGCCGGGCCGCGCCCTGCTGCTGGAGATGCTGGCCGAGGCGCTGACGCCCGACACGGCGATCGAAGCCCTGCTGCGCAGCGCGATCGCCGACGAGCCGTCGGTGATGCTGCGCGACGGCGGCGTGATCGCCCGCGGCTTCGATGCCCCGCTCGACGAGCTGCGCGACATCAGCCAGAACTGCGACGCCTTCCTGCTCGACCTCGAAGCCCGCGAGCGCACGCGCACCGGCATCGCCAACCTGCGCGTGCAATACAACAAGGTGCACGGCTTCTACATCGAGGTCACGCAGGGCCAGGCCGCCAAGGTGCCGATGGACTACCAGCGCCGCCAGACGCTGAAGAACGCCGAGCGCTTCATCAC
>NZ_JBFUCB010000930.1:0-1648 GCF_056405435.1 Rhizobacter sp. P1_G5
TGCCCGCTGCGGCCGTCATTCCGGTGCTGCCGTACCCCAGCGTTCCCGAGGCCACTGAATGGCTGTGCAAGGCCTTCGGCTTCACCGAGCGCCTGCGGATCGGATCGCATCGGGTCCAGCTGAATGCGCCGGCGGGGCAGGGCGCGGTGGTGGTGGCGGCGCGCGGGCCGTCCGCCGAGGCCACCTCGGCTTCCGTGGTGGTGCGGGTGCATGGCGTGGACGCGCTGTTCGAAGCCGCGTGCGCCCACGGGGCCACGGTGATCGGGCCGCCCCAGACGCACGTCTATGGCGAGCGCCAGTTCACGGTGGCCGATCCCTTCGGCCATGTCTGGACCTTCTCCGAATCGGTGGCGGATGTCGATCCGGCCGCGTGGGGCGGCGAGTACCTCGGCGAAGGCGACTGAGCTGCATCACGCGGCGCCAGCCCGGAATGCGGCCTTCATCCGCGCCTCCAAGGCCGTTGCATCGGCATCCCGGTGCGTGGCGCGCGCCGCGTGGATCGCGAGCAGATAGGCCCGACGCGTCGGCCGCGCCGCAAGGTTCTGCTGCGCCAGCGCCCAGGCCTGCTCCGGGGCGTCGCCTGCACCCAGGTAGAACTCGGCCGCGTGATCGRCAAAGGCGAGCGGATGCCTCGACAACAGCGCCTCGAAGCCACGCCTCGCCCGCTCGATCTCGCGCTCGCCGCGAGTGCGGTGCCCGGCGCGGACGTGCAGTTGCCCGAGCAAAGCCAGGGCCTCAGGTTCATCGGTGTGCTGCGTCAGGCGCTCGAGCCGCGCCGTCGCCGCCGGCTCGTCGCCACGCCTCACCTCCAGCTCGGCGAGGTGGATGTTCGCCACGACGAAGGCCGGCAGATGTCGCACGGCCTGCGCATACATGGCCTCGCCGCGCACCGGGTCATCGCCTTGCTCGGCCCACATCCGGCCGCGCATGAACCAGGTCCATGCATGGGGGAACGGCGAGGTCGTGTCGAGCTCGTCGAGCGCGGCGGCGTACAGGCGGTCGGCCTCGTCCAGGCGGCCCACGGCGGCATACGCGGTGGCCAGTGCGCTGTGCGATGCGAAGCCGGGGCGCCTCGCCACGTTCGACTCCAGTGGCGCGATCGCGTCGTGCGCCCGCCCTACCGCGACCAGGATCGACGCGCGCTGGGACGCCACCTTCTCGCCCTCGGCGCCAGCCCGCGCCGCGGCCTCCACGTCGGCCAGCGCATCCGCGAAGCGATGCACCGCCGCACGGCTGCGTGACCGGCGGAGCAGGTCGTCGGCGGTGTGCACATTCCGTTCTGCGAGGTCGACGACGCGGTCCAGCGCCGCGTAGTCGGCCAGCGTTCGCGAGCGCAGCAACAGCAGCTCGTCGATGCCCGCATCCCCCGCGGCCTGCGCGATCAGGTGGTCGAGGTTGGCGATGGCGATCGCGCCGTCGGTCGTCGCCGCCAGGAACGGGAACACGGTCGTCGAATGCCGCTTGTCGTCGTGGTCGACCCCGTCGTCGACGGTGTCCGGCGTGCCGCGGATCAGCAGCGAGCGGAACACGCCGTTGACGTTGTAGTTCGGCGTGCGGCCGCCGCAGTCGTTGACCGGTGCGCCCTCGGCCGCCGACTCCACCGCCAGGTAGCGGGTGCAGGTCGAGACCCGCGAGTCCACCCACAGCC
>NZ_JBFUCB010000931.1:0-1645 GCF_056405435.1 Rhizobacter sp. P1_G5
GCCTTCTTCCCAGTCGCGCTGTGCGCTGCGTGCGAACGCCGCCACGGGAGCGGGGCGGGCCTTGGCGGGTTTGTGGGCTTTGGTGTGCATCGTGACGGCGCGCAGGCACGCCCCATGGGAGGTTGCTGAAATTCTAGGAAGCGCCGCCGCGGCGAAGACCCGGAGATGCGCCCCAGATGCCCGCCAGTTCGCCGTTTGACACACTCTGAAACGTCTTCGCGCCCCCCTCAAGTTTTCGCCGCGAATGCAGATAGAAGGCAGGCTCCCACCCCGTTGTTCGGGGGATCTCGCAGAAATTTTGGCAGCACGGACTCAAGTCTCGAAAGTGGCGGTCCGATAAAGCCTCCAACGGCGACGCAACAACGGCGCCGGGGTCCGGCAGACCAGTGAAGCCGGGCGCAGCAAGCCGCACAACCCCCGGGACGTGCGGTCGTTAAGGCAGAGAAGTGAAGCGGTAGAGAAACCAATCTGCCGAGGCAATGCCGGCGCTCATGCCGGGTCTCAGTTCAACCGTTATTGGAGTTTTTAAAATGGTCATGTCAGTCAACACCAACGTCACGTCGCTGAATGCACAACGCAATCTGTCGACCACCCAGAACTCGCTGTCGACCGCCATGCAGCGCCTGTCTTCCGGCCTGCGCGTCAACAGCGCCAAGGACGACGCCGCCGRCCTGGCGATCTCGGAGCGCATGGGCGCCCAGGTCCGCGGCATGAACGTCGCGATCCGCAATGCCAACGACGGCATCTCGCTGGCGCAGACCGCTGAAGGCGCGCTCGGCAAGGTCGGCGATTCGCTGCAACGCATGCGTGAACTCGCCGTGCAGGCCCGCAACGGCACCAACGGCRACAGCGACAAGGATTCGCTGAACAAGGAATTCCAGCAACTGAGCGCGGAAATCACCCGCGTGCTGGGCGGCACCACCTTCAACGGCATCGCCATCATCGGCGCCAGCGCCGGTGCGAAGGACTTCCAGATCGGTGCCAACACCACGACCAACGACGTCATCACAGTGACGACGACCGACATGACGGCCGATGCCAGCATCACCGCCGTGACGGCCAACACCGTGGTCATCGACAGCACGACGAACTCGGCTTCGCTGAAGACCGTCATCGACAACATCGACGGCGCGATCGACAAGGTCAACAGCGAGCGCGCCATGTACGGTGCGGCGCAGAACCGCTTCGACTCGGTGATCTCGAACCTGCAGACCTCGGTCGAGAACCAGTCGGCTGCCAAGAGCCGCATCACGGATGCCGACTTCGCGTCTGAAACGTCGAACCTGTCGCGTGCCCAGATCCTGCAGCAGGCCGGCACGGCGATGGTGGCACAAGCCAACCAGCTGCCGCAGCAAGTGCTGTCGCTGCTGAAGTAAGCCGCCAGGCTCTGCTTCACAGGCCCCGCCCGGGAAACCGGGCGGGGCTTTTTGCTTTCTGGCGCACGAAAAGGCGGGTCAGACCGGCTCATTTCCCGGTTTAACCCACCTCCAGTTCTCGGAACAATCACTTCCACAGGTTCCTCGCCCGGGATCTGCGGTCCGGATCCACTGAAGGATGCTGACGGGGCGGTGTGCAACAGCACACCTTTCATGTCGGTGGCCAACGGTGATTCGCGCCGGGTCTGACGCAGGGCATTACCCCCCTG
>NZ_JBFUCB010000932.1:0-1634 GCF_056405435.1 Rhizobacter sp. P1_G5
ACCCGGACGTGCGCGGCGTGCCGCTCGCGCGGCTGAAGGCCTTGTTCCCGCAAGGGCGCATCGACCGGCGCCGCGTGACGCTTGCGCCGCCGATCGCGCGTGCAGTCGCACCGGTGCACCCCGCGCTCTACACTCTCTTCAACACCTTGCCGGCGCTGCGCACCCACGTGCTCGCCTGGATTGCCAAGCCTTGACCATGTCTGCCACCTTGCCGTTCCTCCCCTTCGCGCTGCCCGAGATCGGCGACGAAGAAATCGCCGAAGTCGTCGACACGCTGAAATCCGGCTGGGTCACGACCGGCCCGAAGACCCGGCGCTTCGAGGAAGACTTCACCGCCTTCCTCGGCGACCCGGGCCTGCACTCGATGGCCGTCAACTCGGCGACCGCCGGCCTGCACCTCGCGCTCGAGGCGCTGGGCATCGGCCCGGGCGACGAGGTGATCACGACCACGCACACCTTCACCGCCACCGCCGAGGTCGTGCGCTACCTCGGCGCCGATGTCGTGCTGGTCGACATCGACCCGGCCACGCTGTGCATCGACGTGGCCGCGGTGGAGGCCGCGATCACGCCGCGCACCAAGGCCGTCATCCCGGTGCACTACGCCGGCCTGGCCGCCGACATGCCGGCGCTGCTGGCCGTCGCGAAGCGGCATGGCCTGAAGGTGGTCGAGGATGCGGCGCATGCGCTGCCCACCACCGTCGGCGGGCAACTCGTGGGCACGCTCGATTCCGACGTCACGGTGTTCAGTTTCTACGCCAACAAGACCATCACCACCGGCGAGGGCGGCATGGTCGTCACGCGCGATCCGGAGCTCGCGAAGCGCATCAAGGTGATGCGCCTGCACGGCATGAGCCGCGATGCGTTCGATCGCTTCACGGCCAAGGTGCCGAGCTGGTACTACGAGATCGTCGCGCCGGGCTTCAAGTACAACCTGACCGACATCGCGTCGGCGCTGGGGATCCACCAGCTGAAGCGGGCGCGCGACTTCCGCCGCCGCCGCGCCGAGATCGCGGCGCTCTACCACGCCGGCTTGGCGGGCCTGCCGTTGCGRCTCCCACCCGATGCGCAGGCCGGCGACGCCCACGCCTGGCACCTGTACGTGGTGCAGCTCGCCGACGGCGCGCGCATCGGCCGCGACGCGCTGATCGAGCGCCTGTACGCCGCCGGCATCGGCTGCAGCGTGCACTACATCCCGCTGCACTTGCAGCCGTACTGGCGCGACCGCTACCAGCTGTCCGCAGCGCAGTTCCCGCACAGCCAGAAGGCATTCGAGACCCTGGTCAGCCTGCCGATCTACACGCGAATGAACGATGCCGATGTCCAGCGGGTGGTGGATGCGGTGCATGCCGCGCTGAGCTGACAAGGTCGTGCTGAAGCGGACCATCGACATCGCGGCGTCGGCGCTGGGGCTGGCGCTTCTCGCGCCGGCCTTCGCGGTGATGGCGTTGCTGATCAAGCTCGATTCGCCGGGGCCGGTGTTCTTCCGGCAGGTGCGCGTCGGCCGGTTCGGCCGGCCGTTCCGCATCTTCAAGTTCCGCACGATGACCGTCGCCCCGCCGTCAGGCGCCGGTCCCGAGTTGACGGTGGCGGGCGATGCGCGCATCACCCGCGTCGGCCAGGTGCTGCGCAAGTAC
>NZ_JBFUCB010000933.1:0-1630 GCF_056405435.1 Rhizobacter sp. P1_G5
CTTCAGGGGGTGCGGGGCGTCCGGGGCGCTCGGCTAGCATCGGCGCTTTGCCCCGGGCCGAGGGCTCACAGCGCACGAAAGGGATGTCGCGATGAAAGTGCTGTTGGTCGATGACCATCCGTTGATCCTGTCGGCCTTGCAGACCGTGATCCAGGGCCTGGGCGACCACGTCAGCGTGGTCGGTGCCGGCAGTGCCCGCGCCGCGCGCGAGACGCTGGCCGCCGACAACGACTTCGACCTGGTGCTGCTCGACCTGCACCTGGGCGACGCCGACGGCTTCGACCTGCTGGTCGAGTTCCGCAGCACCTACCCGGCGCTGCCGGTGGTGGTGGTGTCGGCCTCCGACCGCGCGAGCGACGTGATCCGCTCGATCGACCTGGGCGCGATGGGCTTCGTGCCGAAGCGCGCCTCCAACGAGACCTTGTTCGACGCGCTGCGCATGGTGATGTCCGGCGGCATCTACGTGCCGCCGATCAGCATCGGCAACGACCGGCCGTCCGAGCGCGCGCAGGATTCGCCGTGGGGCGTGCCGGCCGCCGTCAACCAGATCGGCGAGGCGGCCAAGGGCGGCAGCTTCCAGCAGCACCCGTCGATCGCGTCGCTGGGCCTCACGCCGCGCCAGACCGACGTGCTGGCGCTGCTGCTGCAGGGCAACCCGAACAAGCTGATCGCCCGTGAGCTGGGGCTGTCGGTCGAGACGGTGAAAGACCACGTGGCCGCGGTGCTGCGGGTGCTGAACGTGAGCTCGCGCACGCAGGCGGTGCTGGCGGTGAGCCAGATGACGCAAGCGCACGGCGGCTTCTCGGCCTGGCGCCACAACCGCCCGCGCTAGAAATGACCGCCCCCACGTCACTGCGTTCCTGCCCCCCGAGGGGGCGCTCAGCCGCCTTGGGGCGGCCCGGCGGCGGCTGAGATGGCGGTCGCCGCCCCGCCCGCGGCACAGGCCGCCTCCCTGCGCGAGCTGACCGAAGTCGAGCGCATCCACGGGCTGTATTCGTACGTGCCGACCACGCTGGCCGGCAATGCGGCCGGCGCGTCGGTGATGGCGCTGCTGTTCTGGGACCACGCGCCGCGCTGGCTGCTGGCGGCCTGGATGGTGATGTTCTGGGGGCTGTGGGCGTTTCGGGTGTGGGCGCTGGTGGCGTTCCGCGGGCGCAACGTGCAGACGCTGGCGGCGGCGCAGCCGTGGTTCCGCATCTGGGTCGGCGCGACGATGGGCTCGGGCATCGTCTGGGGCTCGGCGGCGTGGCTGTTCTATCCCCACGGCGGCACGACAGAGCGCATCGGGCTGCTGCTGACGGTGTACAGCTTCTGCGTGGCCGGCATGCCGATCCTCGCGCCGATGCGCAAGGTCTACAACACCTTCGCGCTGCTGTGCTTTGCGCCGACGGTGCTGCGCGTGGGGTTGCCGGGCGGCTTCGACGACCTGGTGCTGGCCGGCGTGCTGCTGACGATCGTCGCGATGACGACGCTGCTCGCGAGCGACTACCGGCTCAACTACGAGAACCTGCTGAAGCTGAAGCTGCGCGCCGACGAGCTGGGGGCGCAGCTGCGCGCCGAGAAGGCGGCTGCCGATGCGGCGCGCCAGCAGGCCGAGGTGGCGAACCGCTCGAAGACGCAGTTCTTCGCG
>NZ_JBFUCB010000934.1:0-1627 GCF_056405435.1 Rhizobacter sp. P1_G5
TGCCAGCGGCAGCCGATGTGGTGCACGACGACCAGCGCCCGCAGCACCGGCACCAGTCGCTCCGGCAGCCGCGTCGCCCGCCAGTACTCGGCCTCGACGGCCAGCTCGTTCGGGCTCACGCGGCCGGTCAGCAGCGCGTGCGCCGCCTGCAGCCAGCTTTCGCCGGCCAGCATGCGGTTGTACGTCAACAGGTAGGCCATGTCGATGTAGGGCAGGCCGCACAGCATCGCATGCTCCCAGTCGATCACGCCGGTGATCTCGCAGGTCTGCGGGTCATACATCACGTTCTCGATCTTGAAGTCGCCGTGGCTGCAGACGTCCAGCCACACGTGGCCGAGCACGTGCTCGCGCATGTGCTGCCCGAGCCGCTGAAGCGCCGGCGCGGCGTGCGGGTTGCGCAGCGCCGCCGATTCGAAGATCGGCTGCAGGCTGGTCTCCCAGGCCTCGTCGTCCATCACGCGCTTCACGCAGGTCACCTCGTGCAGCGCCAGCAGGAAGCGCTGCGCGGTGCGCGTCACGCGGTCCAGCCCCGGCACCGGCGCATCGGCGGTCACGCCGCGCATGTGCTGCAGCACGAAGCAGTCGTTGCCGTCGAGCTTGAAGCGGTCGAGCACGCGTGGCAGCAGAACGCCCAGGTGGGCCGGCAGCATCGCATGCAGGCGGCGCAGGCTCTCGGCCTCCTGCATGCGGCGCGACACCGCGAGCGGGTCGCGCGTGACGACGACGACGCGCGAGGTCTCGCGATCGGAATCCGGCTGGAAGGTCGCGATCACCTTGCCGCTCAGCAGCACCAGGTACTGCACCCAGTGGAACTGGCTGCCGCCGGCCTGCAGCGTCAGCGCGACCGCGTCGATCAGGCCGGGCTGCGCATCGCCGATCCAGCCGACCGCCGCCAGCGCCGGCGCGAACCAGCGCGCTGCGCGCGGGCCCCACAGCCACTGCTTGATGCGCTCGCGCGTGAGGCCCTGGTTCTTGGTCGGCAGGTAGCCGGTGGGCGCGATGGCCTCGCTCATGCCGGCGTATTCGTTGAGCAGCAGCGGATGCACGCGCGGCGAACGCACGCCGAGCCGGCGCAGCTGCGACGCCAGCGTGAACCACGGCGAGGCGCTCGATGCATGCAGCCGGCGCGCGAACCGGGCGCGGCTCAGCCCGAAGCGGTTCGGCGTGGCCACCAGCACGAAGGCGCCGTCGCGCAGCAGCGGGCGCGCGTGGGCGAGCAGCCGGCCCAGGCCGCCGCGCACCTTGGCCAGCGCGCGGCCGCTCAGGTCGCTGACGATCAGGCCGTCGAAGGTGACGGCCTCGGCCCGGTGCAGGTCCTCGAGCGCGATCACTTCGACGTGCGACCAGCCGTGCGCCCGCACGCGCTGCGCGAGCTCGTCGGCGCTGCGGCCGTCGGCGGCCAGCACGCGCACCCGCGCGCAGCGCTGCGCCAGCGCGGTGATGGCCGGACCGCCGTCGTCGAGGCAGACGATCGCGCGCCCGCCCAGCGGCCCGACGAGCAGCTCCCAGCCCTCCTGCCACGCAGGGACGTTGTGCAGCGCTGCCGGCTGCGAGATCGCCGGCGCCACCGGGGAAGCGAACGCGGATGCGGCCATCAGACGAAGATTCCGGGAAAGGTCATGCGGGC
>NZ_JBFUCB010000935.1:0-1620 GCF_056405435.1 Rhizobacter sp. P1_G5
ATCTGGATGTGGCTCCAGGTGCTGCCGCCCTTCTGCGCGAGGCCGGCCGAATCCTGCGTGACGATGCCCTTGCCCTCCAGGTGCGCGGCCATGCCGAGCAGCTGGCCGATCGTGATCACGCCGGTGCCGCCGACGCCGGCGACGACGATGCCCCAGGCCGTCTCGGCCACCGGCAGCACCGGCTCGGGCACCGCGATCGCCGACGGCTGCGGCCGCTCCTGCTTCGCCTTCTTCGCGCTCTTCAGCTGCCCGCCCTCGACGGTGATGAAGCTCGGGCAGAAGCCCTTCACGCAGGAGTAGTCCTTGTTGCAGGTGTTCTGGTTGATGCGGCGCTTGCGGCCGAACTCGGTCTCGACCGGCTCGACGCTCAGGCAGTTGCTCTGCACCGAGCAATCGCCGCAGCCTTCGCACACCAACTCGTTGATCACGACCCGCTTGGCCGGCTCGACCATCGTGCCGCGCTTGCGGCGGCGGCGCTTCTCGGTCGCGCAGGTCTGGTCGTAGATGATGGCCGTCGTGCCCTTCAGCTCGCGGTACTCGCGCTGGATGCGGTCGAGCTCGTCGCGGTGGAACACCTGCACGCCCTCGGCGAGCGCGACACCGTCGTACTTCTCGGGCTCGTCGGTCACGATGCACAGCGCGGCCACGCCTTCGGCCTTCAGGCTGTTCATGATCTGCAGCACCGAGTGGCCCTCGGGCCGCTCGCCGACGCGCTGCCCGCCGGTCATCGCGACCGCGTCGTTGTAGAGCAGCTTGTAGGTGATGTTCACGCCGGCCGCGATGCTCTGGCGGATCGCCAGGCTGCCGCTGTGGAAGTAGGTGCCGTCGCCCAGGTTSGCRAAGATGTGCTCGTCGGTCGTGAACGGCGCCTGGCCGATCCAGGGCACGCCTTCGCCGCCCATCTGCGTGAAGGTGCTGGTGCTGCGGTCCATCCACACCACCATGTAGTGGCAGCCGATGCCGGCCACCGCGCGCGAGCCCTCCGGCACCTTGGTGCTGGTGTTGTGCGGGCAGCCGCTGCAGAAGAACGGCAGCCGGTCGCCGCCCTCGCTCTTCACCYCGGTCAGGCTGCGCTCCTTGGCCTCGATCAGCGCGAGCCGCGCATCGATGCGCGCCGCGGTGTCGGCATCGACGCCCAGCTTCTTCAACCGCTTGCCGATCGCCTTCGCGATGATGGCCGGCGTCAGGTCGGCCTGCGCGCGCAGCAGCCAGTTGCTGCCCGGGTTCGGCTGCGACCACTCGCCGCCGCTCTGGTCGCCGGCCACCTCGTCGAACTTGCCGAGCACGTTCGGCCGCACGTCGGGGCGCCAGTTGTAGAGCTCTTCCTTCAGCTGGTACTCGATGACCTGGCGCTTCTCCTCGACGACCAGGATCTCCTGCAGGCCCTTCGCGAACTCGCGCGTGATGGTGGCCTCGAGCGGCCACACGACGTTGACCTTGTGCAGCCGGATCCCGAGGCGCCGGCAGGCGTCGTCGTCCAGGCCCAGGTCGTGCAGCGCCTGGCGGGTGTCGTTGTAGGCCTTGCCGCTCGCGATCAGGCCGAACCTATCGTTCGGTCCTTCGATGACGTTGTGGTTCAGCTTGTTGGCGCGGATGTAGGCGAGCGCGGCGTACCACTTG
>NZ_JBFUCB010000936.1:0-1619 GCF_056405435.1 Rhizobacter sp. P1_G5
CGAAGACGCCGGGCACCAGGCGCGCGGCCAGGCGCGTGCCGTCGCGCAGCGCGACGCGGTCTTCGGCATCGGCCTGCCAGAGGCTTGAGAACAGCAGCTCGGCTTCGTCGGCACGCACGACCGGGTCGAGGTCGATGCGCACGCAGCGCGCGAGCGGTGCTTCGGACGCGACGACGCCGCCCAGGCCCCAGACGGTGGCCTGCACCAGGTCGGGCACCGAGCCCTGCACCGGTTGTGCGCCGCGCGTGACGAGCCAGCGCCGCGCGCTCGAATCGCCGAGCGCCTGCGCGGCGTGCAGCAGGTTGCCGAGCAGCAGGGCCTGCGCGTTCTCCATCGCCTCCAGCGTCTGCGCGACCGGCGGCACCAGCGCCCACAGCACGACGACGCCCTGCAGCGGGCGGGCGTCGGCTTGCGCGGCCTCGTCGATCGCGCGGCGGATCTGCGCGCTGTCGGCCGCATCGACCTGCCAGCCTTCGGCGAGCGCCGCAAATCCGTCGCCGCGGTAGACCAGCGCGACGCCGGCACCCTCGGCCTTCAGCCGTGTCGCGAGGCCGGCGCCGACGCCGGTGCGGTCGGCGAGGATCAGCCAGCGGCCGGGTGCATCGGCGGGCGCCGCGGTCAGCGGGGTGGCCCGCCATTCGGTCTCGAACGCCCAGTCCGGCACCGCACTCGCAGCCGGCAGGCCGGCCACCCGCTGCAGCGCCTCGTGCGTGATGCGGCGCAGCTCCAGCCCGGACAGCTCGGCCAGCACGCGGCCGTCGTCGTCGAGCAGCGTCAGGTCGGCACGCAGCACGTCGGCGTCGCGGCCGGCGGGTTCGACGCGCACCTGGCACCAGGCCTGCGCCACGCCACTGCTGAACACGCGGTAGCCGGCCAGGCCGACCGGCACGCAGATGTCATCGCTGCCGAGCGGGTCATCCGCCCACGGCAGGCCGAGGCCGATCAGCTGCAGGCAGGCATCGAGCAAGGCCGGATGCAGCACCAGGCCCGTGGTCGGCAGCCCGGGCGGCAACTGCACGCGGCCGAGCACCTGCGTGCCGTCGCGCGCGATCGACGTGATGCCGCGGAACGCCGGCCCGTAGTGCGCACCCTGCGCGGCGAGCTTGTCGTAGTAGGGCTCGACCGGCTGCGTCGGCGCACCGGCCAGCCGCCACGCCTCGCCGACCGCCGGCGCGTCGCCGCGGCCCGGCAGCAGCGTGGCGCTCGCATGCAGGCGCCACGCGGCGTCATCGCCGGCACGACTGAACACCTGCACCGTCTGCGCATCGGGCGCGACCGCGTCGGCCGGCGTCACGACCACCTGCAGCGTCACGCCGCCCTGCTCCGGCAGCACCAGGCCTTCGCGGATCGCGAGGTCCTGCAGCCGCACATCGTCGCCACCGCCGACCTCGCGCGCGGCGGCCTGCATCAGCTCCAGGAAGCCGGTCGCCGGGAACAGCGTGAAATCGAAGATGCGGTGGTCGACGAGCCACGGCTGGTCGCCGAGGCCGATCGTCGCCTGGAAGATCGGCAGCGGGCTCGCGAGCACGCCGCCGAGCAGCGCGTGCGGCGTGCGGGTCGCGGCCAGTGCGCTGCCCGCCGCGGCGGTCGCGCTGCGGGGTTCGAAGCTTTGCCAATAG
>NZ_JBFUCB010000937.1:0-1612 GCF_056405435.1 Rhizobacter sp. P1_G5
ACCTCGCGGTGCGCAGCTTCACGAACCCGCGGGACGTGCTGATCGCGCTCGAGGACGATGAACCCCAGGTTCTCGTATCCGACATCCGGATGCCGGGGGGCTCGGGCATCGAGCTGCTGAGCAAGGTCAAGGAGCGGCATCCGGGCCTGCCGGTCATCATCATGACGGCCTACTCCGACCTGGACAGCGCGGTCAGCGCGTTCCAGGGCGGGGCCTTCGAGTACCTGCCGAAGCCGTTCGACGTGCCGAAGGCGGTGGAGTTGATCCGCCGCGCGCTCGACGAGAGCATGCGCGAGGAGGTGCGCGACGAGCGCATGGCGCAGATGCCCGAGATGCTGGGCCAGGCGCCGGCGATGCAGGATGTGTTCCGCGCGATCGGGCGGCTGAGCCAGAGCGTGGTGACGGTGCTGATCACCGGCGAATCGGGCTCGGGCAAGGAGCTGGTCGCGCAGGCGCTGCACAAGCACAGCCCGCGCGCGAGCGGGCCGTTCGTCGCGATCAACACCGCGGCGATCCCGAAGGACCTGCTCGAGAGCGAGCTGTTCGGCCATGAGCGTGGCGCGTTCACCGGCGCGCAGACGACGCGGCGCGGGCGCTTCGAGCAGGCCGACGGCGGCACGCTGTTCCTCGACGAGATCGGCGACATGCCGTTCGACCTGCAGACGCGGCTGCTGCGCGTGCTGAGCGACGGCCAGTTCTACCGCGTCGGCGGGCACAACCCGCTGCGCAGCAACGTGCGGGTGATCGCGGCGACGCACCAGAACCTGGAGGAGCGGGTCAAGCTCGGTGCCTTCCGTGAGGACCTGTTTCACCGCTTGAACGTGATCCGGCTGCGGTTGCCGGCGCTGCGCGAGCGGCGCGAGGACGTGCCGGCGCTCGCGCGCTTCTTCCTGCAGAAGAGCGCGAAGGAGCTGGGCGTCGAGGCCAAGCGCATCACCGAGGCGGCGCTTGCGCGGCTGATGCAGTTCGACTTCCCGGGCAACGTGCGGCAGCTGGAGAACATCTGCCACTGGCTGACGGTGATGGCGCCGGCCCAGGTGGTCGAGGCCAAGGACCTGCCGCCGGAGTTCCAGGGCGACCTGGTGGCGATCCCGGCGCGTGTGCCGGTGGCCGGGGGCGAGGTGGGCGAGGCGATCCCGGCGGGGGGCGGTGGCTCGGTGGCCCATGCGGCAGCGCCGGTGGCCGCACCGCTGCCGGATGCGGTGGCTGTTGTCGCGGGCAGTTCGCCGACCGGCACGCACTGGCTGGCCGATCTCGAGCGTGAATCGCGAGCGATGCTGCAGGCCGGGCTGCYGGAGGTGTGGGACACACTGACGCGCAAGTTCGAGGCGCAGCTGATCCACACGGCGCTCGAGATCACGCGGGGGCGGCGCATCGAGGCGGCGCAGAAGCTCGGGATCGGGCGCAATACCATCACGCGCAAGATCCAGGAATTGGGTCTGGACGATTGAAGTCCGGGTCGGCGTTCGTGCGGAAGGCGCGGGCGGGGAGTCTGGGGCTCGCCGTCGCGGCGGTCATTGCCCCTGGGGGGCAATGACTCCCCTGCGCTGACTGGTTTCATGGCCCGTCGCCCAAACTCCCGCCACTCACTTCGTTCGTTGTGGTCAAACAG
>NZ_JBFUCB010000938.1:0-1611 GCF_056405435.1 Rhizobacter sp. P1_G5
GTACCACGCGCTGACGCCGAACATCCAGCTCTCGCAGACGCTGTTCGAACCGCTGGTCTGCGTCGATGCCGACCTCAAGCCCGAGCCCTGCCTCGCCGAATCCTGGAAGGCCGACGGCAAGGTCTGGACCTTCAAGCTGCGGCCCAACGTCAAGTTCTCCGACGGCTCGCCGATGACCGCGGCCGACGTGCTGTTCACGATGGACCGCGTGCCGAAGGTGCCCAACAGCCCGTCGTCGTTCAAGGTCTACCTGCAGAAGGTCGAGAAGATCGAGGCCCCCGATCCGCTGACGGTGCGCATCACCACCACCGAGCCGTACCCGCTGCTCGCGATCAACATGGTCGGCCTGCCCATCATGTCGGCCAAGGCCGCGGCAGGCTCGGCCCCCGAAGGCAAGACCACCACCGAGTTGAACGCCGGCACCGGCCTGGTGGGCACCGGCCCGTACAAGTTCGTCTCGTGGAAGCGCGGCTCGGAGATCATCTTCGAGCGCAACCCGCACTACTGGGGCAAGGCACCGGCGTGGGACAAGGTCATCTACCGCCCGATCAGCAACCCGGCCGCACGTGTCGCCGCGCTGCTCGCCGGCGATGTCGACCTCGCCGAGGATCCGCCGACCGATGACCTGGAGCGCCTGCGCAAGGAGCCCAAGCTCACGGTGGAGACCAAGGCGTCGAACCGCATCATCTACGTGGCGCTCGACCAGAACGGCGACAGCACGCCGGGCATCACCGCCGCGGCGGGCGGGCCCATTGGCAAGAACCCGCTGCTCGACAAGCGCGTGCGCGAAGCGCTCTCGCTCGCCGTCGACCGCACGGCGCTGGTCTCGCGCACGATGGGCGGCGTGGCCACGCCGGCCGCGCAGCTGCTGCCGTACCCGATGTTCGGCGCCAGCAAGAACCTCGTCACCGCCGCCAAGCCCGATCCCGAGAAGGCCAAGGCGCTGCTGAAGGAGGCCGGCTACCCCGACGGCTTCACGCTGGTGCTGGGCACGCCGAACGGGCGCTACATCAACGACAGCAAGGTGGCGCAGACGCTGGCCGCCATGTGGACGCGCATCGGCGTGAAGACCTCGATCGATGCCAACGCGCCGGCCGTGTTCTTCAAGAACCGCGACACCTACACCTACAGCGCCTACCTCGCAGGCTGGGGCACCGCGACCGGGGAGATGTCGAACACGCTGATCGCGCTGCTGGTCACGCCCGACAAGGACAAGGGCCTGGGCACCACCAACCGCGCCCGCTACTCGAACCCGGCGATGGACAAGCTGGTCGCCGAGGCGTCCGCCCAGATGGACGACGCCGCACGCGCCGCGACGCTCGCGAAGGCCAGCGAACTCGCGATGGCCGATTTCGCGATGCTGCCGATCCACTTCGAGCACTCGGTGTGGGCGRTGAAGAAGAACGTCAGCTTCAAGGGCCGCGCCGACCAGCAGACGATGGTCCAGTACGCGGTGCCGGCCAAGTAGTCGAACCACGCTGATGTCGGCTTTCATCATCCGCCGCCTGCTGCAGGCGGTGCTCGTCATGGCCGTGATGTCGGGCCTGGTCTTCGTCGGCCTCTACGTGGTCGGCGACCCGGTCTCGATGATGGCCAGCGCCGAGGCCACCG
>NZ_JBFUCB010000939.1:0-1606 GCF_056405435.1 Rhizobacter sp. P1_G5
CTCGCCGACCCGGCTCGCGAGTGCGATGCGCCCGCCCGACTGCTTCACGAAACCGTAAACGATCGACAGCCCGAGCCCGCTGCCTTCGCCCTCCGCCTTGGTCGTGAAGAAGGGCTCGAACACCTTCTCGCGCAGCGCCTCGGGGATGCCGCTGCCGGTGTCGGCGATGCACAGTTCGAGCTCGCCGCCGTCCACCCGCGTCGCGACCTGCAGGCGCCCGCCGCCGGGCATCGCGGCCGCGCTGTTGATCACCAGGTTCAGCAGCGCGTTCTCCAGCTGCCCGCGGTCGACCTGCACGCAGGCGTCGCCGGCCCGCAGCGCCAGCGCCACCTGCACCGCGTCGCCGGCGCTGTAGTCGATCAGGTCGAGCATCTCCTCGACCATCGCATCCACCACCACCGGCTCGGCCTGCAGCGGCTGGCGCCGCGCGAAGGCGAGCAGCCGCCGCGTCAGCGCGCTCGCGCGCTCGGCGGCGCGGCCGGCCCGTTGCAGCTGCGCGCGGCCGGTCGCGTCGAGCCCCGGCTGCGCGTCGAGCAGCCCCAGCGTGCCGACGATCGTGCCCAGGTGGTTGTTGAAGTCGTGCGCGACGCCGCCGGTCAGCTGGCCCAGCATCTCCAGCCGCAGCGCATGCTGCAGCTGCACCTCGATCGCGCGGCGCTCGGTCAGGTCGGTGACGAGGCTCACGACACCGCCATCGGGCATCGCCCGGCTGCGCACGTCGTAGACGCGGTTGTCCGGCAGGTACAGCTCGACGTGCGCATGCGCGGTGAACGGCGGCAGCGCGCCGGCGGCCAGCGCCTGCCGCTCGGTGAGCCCCGGCGCGCTCCATGCGATGCCGCCGGCCAGTTGCGCCATCAGCTGCCGTGGCGGCTGGCCCGGGGCCGGCCGCACGCCGTGCACCGCGAGCATGCGTTCGAGCGGTTCGTTCCACAGGCGCAACCGGCCGTCGCGGTCGAACACCGCGAGGCCGTCGTTCATGCTGCTGTGCACCGCGGCGCGCAGCTCGCCCTGCTGGCGCAGGTCGGCCACCAGCTGCTGCTTGGCCAGCAGGTTGTCGCGGAACACCTCGAAGGTGCGGGCGAGCGCACCCAGCTCGTCGCGGCGCGCGGTCGCCGGCGTCGCCACCGAGGTGTCGCCGCGCGCGAGCCGTGACATCACCGCGGTGATCCRCTCGACGCCGCCAACCAGCCGGTGCACGTAGGCGGTCGCGCCGAGCGCGATCACGCCGCACACCAGCGTCAGCAGCAGCAGGCCGGTCTTGCCGGAGGCGATCGCGCGCGAGACGAGCTCGCTGCGCGTCTGCGCGGTCTCGCGCAGCGTGTCGACGTGGCGCGAGACCTGCGCGCTGAGTTCGTCGGCGTTGGTGCGCGTCAGCAGCACCAGCGAGCCGCTGCGGCTGTCGAGGTTGATCTGCTCGCTGCGCAGCCGCAGGATGCCGGCCGGGCCGATCGACAGCTCGCGCAGCGTCGCGCGGAACACGTCGCCGAGGCCGGCGTAGGCGGCCCGCCGGTCGGCGGCGATCAGCAGCGCCTCGACATCGGCCTGCAGCCGCCCGAGCGTGGCCGGCGTGTCGACGCTCGCACCCAGCACCAGGCTGGACCACACC
>NZ_JBFUCB010000940.1:0-1579 GCF_056405435.1 Rhizobacter sp. P1_G5
GCACCGCGAACTGCGAGTTGTAGTTGGTGCTGCGGRAATCCGTCGGCACGAAGTTGACGAAATCGAAACCGTGCGGCGCATCGAATTTGGCGCCCGGGAACAGCTCGGCGGCGAGGCCGATGCCGAAGTGCCAGCCTTCCGGATCGCCGAAGCGATAGCCCGCGCCGAGCGTGATGCCGAACCCGTCGCCGTCGAGGAACTGCTTCTTGCTGACCGACGAGAACTCGACCAGCCCGATCAGCCCGCTCTCGTGCGCGGCCTGCACGCTGAGCTTGATGCCCGGTTTGTTGAGCGAATCCGAGACACCGCGCGTGCGCTGGTCTGAGGTGACGCGCACCTCGGTGTCGACGGCGTAGCGGGCCGTCTCGGGTTCGGCCGAGAAGGCCGGCACGGTGATCGCGAGCAGCATCAGGCCGATGGGCACCGGCGGCCGGCTGAACAAGGTCGGTTGCATGGGCGTCTCCAGGGGTGGGTGAATCAGGGGGAACGGATCAGGGTTTGCAGACCGGCGTGTCGGGCAGTGCCGCCACGCGCTTGAGCTGCTCGGTCTGGCCGAGCACCTCGACGCCGACGAAGGCGCGGATGTGGAGGTCGCCCGACTTGACGCGCAGGGCGCCCTTGTATTTCTTCTTGTCGCGCGGGTCGTAGACCCAGCCGTCGCGCCAGGCGTCGTTGTCGTAGCGCTCGAGCTGGGCGATCAGCACGCCGCAGGTGTCGGCGGGCGTGCCGGCGTCCTTGTCCCAGACGATGCGGCCGCACAGCGYGGACGGGCGATCGGCACAGGGCTTGAACTCGATCACGGCATCTTTTTCAGCGGTCAGCCACAGGCCCTTCGCGTCGTCGGGGCCGGCGGCCATGGCAGACAGCACCAGCGAACTCAACATCACGCCCGAGACCCACTCAACGCAAGACATCCACTTCATGTCGCCGCCCTTAGTCAGTAGTCATCGCTAGTTTATAGTCATGACTATCGTTTTGTCACCACCCTGTTTGACCGCCGATCACCGGACAATCCCTGAGCCACCTGCCCTACCACGATGCCGACACCCCGGAAGAACCAGCCCGCGCTTGCGACCAAGAAGCAGCCGGCGCAGCAGCGCGCGACCGACACCTACGAGCGCATCCTGGAGGTGACGGCGCAGACGCTGGCAGATGTGGGGATCGAGCGGCTGTCGACCAACCTGGTGTGCGAGCGCGCCGGGCTGACGCCGCCGGCGCTGTACCGCTACTTCCCGAACAAGTACGCGCTGCTGAGCGAGCTGGGGCAGCGGCTGATGCAGGCGCAGAACGAGCGCATCGGGGACTGGATTTCGCCGGAGGTGCTGGGTGGGACGGCGGAGGATGTGGAGCGGGCGATCGAGGGGCTGATCCTCGCGACCTACGATGCCACCGCGAAGACGCAGGGCGGCGTGTGGATCATGCGGGCGCTGCGCGCCGTGCCGGCGCTGCAGGAGGTGCGGCTCGCGTCACACGGCGCGGTGACGCGCGAGCAGGCGCAGATGCTGGCGAGTGCGTTGCCGGGGGCGGATGCGGCGCAGCTGCAGCTCGTGAGCCGGATCGTGGTGGAGCTGGTGTATGC
>NZ_JBFUCB010000941.1:0-1577 GCF_056405435.1 Rhizobacter sp. P1_G5
GGATGATCATGATCGCGAGGATGATGCCGGCCGACAGGATGCCGATGCCCACCGGCGCGCCCGAGACCAGGCCCTTGAAGAACGGCACGTCGCCGAGCACGCGCTGCAGCGGCTGCTGCACGTACTCCGACAGCACCGGGCTGAACACCAGCAGGCCCCACATGCCGTAGACGATCGACGGCACCGCGGCCAGCAGCTCGATCGCGACGCCCAGCGGGCGGCGCAGCCAGTTCGGCGACAGCTCGGTCAGGAACAGCGCGATGCCGAAGCTCACCGGCACCGCGATCAGCAGCGCGATCGCCGAGGTGGCGAGCGTGCCGTAGATCATCACCAGGCCGCCGTATTGATCCTTCACCGGATCCCATTCGCTGCGCCACAGGAAGCTCAGCCCGTACTCGCGGATGGCCGGCGCGGCGCCGATCACCAGCGAGACGATGATGCCGGCGAGCAGCAGCAGCGTGAGGATGGCGGCGCCATGCGCCAGCAGCGAGAAGACCGTGTCGGCCCACGGTGCAGAACGGCGGGCCGAGGGCGGCTGCCCCAGGGGATCGGAGCGTTGCATCTCGTCTTTGTTGTAGTGCGATGCGGRGAGTGTAGCGGCCACGTTTCCTCCATCCAGGCGAGGGCGGCGAGACCCGGAGGTGCTCGCCGCCATGAGTGAGCAGCGGGAATTACTTGACCGCRACGGCCTTGCCCGAAGCGTCCTTGATCTCGCCCCATTGCTTGCGAACCAGCGCCTTCACCGCGTCGGGCAGCGAGACGTATTCGAGGTCGGCGGCCATCTTGTCGCCGTTGGCATAGGCCCAGTCGAAGAACTTCAGCGAGTTGGCGGCCTGCACCGGCTTGTCCTGCGACTTCTGCATCATGATGAAGGTCGCGCCGGTCAGCGGCCAGGCATCCTTGCCGGCCTGCTCGGTCAGCACCTGGTAGAAGGTCTTGCTCCAGTCGGCGCCGGCCGCGGCGGCCTTGAAGTTCACGTCGTCCGGCGACACGAAGTTGCCGTCCTTGTTCTTCAGCTGCACGTACGACATCTTGTTCTGCTTCGCGTAGGCGTACTCGACGTAGCCGATCGAGTTCGGCAGGCGCTGCACGTACGACGAGACGCCTTCGTTGCCCTTGCCGCCCGCGCCGGTCGGCCAGTTGACGGCGGTGCCTTCACCGACCTTGTCCTTCCACTCGGTGTTCACCTTCGACAGGTAGTTCGTGAAGATGAAGCTGGTGCCCGAGCCGTCGGCGCGGCGCACCACCGAGATCGCGGCGTCCGGCAGCGGCACGCCGGGGTTCAGCGCGGCCAGCGACGGGTCGTTCCACTTGGTGACCTTGCCGAGGTAGATGTCGCCGAGCGCCTGGCCGGTCAGCTTGATCTGGCCGGGCTGAATGCCCTTGATGTTGACGACCGGCACGACGCCGCCGATCACGGTGGGGAACTGCACCAGGCCGTCCTTGGCCAGCTCGTCGTCCTTCAGCGGCATGTCGGAGGCGCCGAAGTCGACCGTCTTCGAGCGGATCTGCTTCAGGCCGGCGCCCGAGCCGACCGATTGGTAGTTGATGCGGGCGCCGCTGGCCTTGTTGTAGGC
>NZ_JBFUCB010000942.1:0-1565 GCF_056405435.1 Rhizobacter sp. P1_G5
GGATGCGTTCGTCGAGGACGGCCTGCACGCCGGCCAGGCGCCGGCGATGCCGCCACGCGCCCCGCGGACCGACGGTTCCCCGCGTGCCACCGTGTTGATCGTCGACGACAACGCCGACATGCGCACCTACATCGCGAGCGTGCTGGGCGCGCGCTGGAACGTCGAGGCCGCCGGCGATGGCCGCCAGGCGCTGGACGCGATCGCGCGGCGGCGGCCCGACGTGGTCGTGACCGACATCATGATGCCGGTGCTCGACGGCTTCGGCCTGCTCGAGCGCATCCGCGCGCACGACGCGCTGCGCACGCTGCCGGTGATCCTGCTGTCGGCGCACGCCGGCGAGGAGGCGCGGCTGGAGGGGCTGGCCAAGGGGGCCGACGACTACATCGTGAAGCCGTTCTCCGCGCGCGAGCTGGCAGCGCGCGTCGAGGTGCTGCTGGTGCGCGAGCAGATGCATGCGGTGCGCGATGCCGCGAACCGCCGGCTGGTCGAGGTGTTCGACAACGCGCCGGTGGCGGTGGCGCTGCTGGACGGGCCGCAACACGTGTTCAGCTACGCGAACGACGAGCAGCGGCGCCTGGTGGGCGACCGGCCGCTGCTGGGGCTACCGCTGCTGCAGGCCGTTCCCGAGCTGCGCGAGCTGAACGTGAAGGAGCTGCTCGACAGCGTGTTGCGCAGCGGCGAGCCGTACTTCGCGAAGGCGTTCGAGGTGCACATGCCCGAGCCGCGCTACTTCGATTTCGTCTACCAGCCGCTGACCGAGCCGGACGGCACCGCGCCGGTCAAGATCGCCGTGGTCGCCTACGAGGTGACCGAACAGCTGAGCGCACGCCAGCAGGCCGAGGATGCGAGCCGTGCGAAGGACGAATTCCTCGCGATGCTGGGCCACGAGCTGCGCAACCCGCTGGCGCCCATCCTGACGGCGCTGCACCTGATGCGCATGAACTGGACGGATGCGGCGACGAAGGAGCGCGGCATCATCGAGCGCCAGGTGCGGCACATGGTGCGGCTGGTCGACGACCTGCTCGACGTCGCGCGCATCACGCGCGGGCGTGTCGAGCTGCAGCGCGCGCCGCTGGACCTGGGGGTGGTGATCGGGCAGGCGGTCGAGACGGTGAGCCCGCTGTTCGAGCAGAAGCGCCAGCGGCTCGAGGTGCGCGTGGAGGAGCCGCTGCCGCTGCTGGGCGATGCGGTGCGGCTCGGGCAGATCGTCGCCAACCTGTTGACCAACGCGACCAAGTTCACCGAGGTCGGTGGGCATGTGTCGTTGCACGCGCGGCGCGACGGCGACGACGCGGTGCTGGTGGTCGACGACGAGGGCATCGGCATGTCGTCCGACGAGCTGATGGTGGTGTTCGAGCCCTTCGTGCAGGGCAAGCGGCAGGCGTTGAACCGGCCGCACGGCGGGCTGGGCCTGGGGCTGGCGATCGCGCGCAGCCTGGCGGCGCTGCACGGCGGCACGCTGGGCGCGCAGAGCGACGGACCGGGGCGCGGCAGCCGGTTCATGCTGCGGCTGCCGCTGCAGGTGGCCGGTGCGCAGGCGCAGGCGCCGGCCGGCACGGATGGCT
>NZ_JBFUCB010000943.1:0-1551 GCF_056405435.1 Rhizobacter sp. P1_G5
GGCTTCAACCTGCCGGACAGTCAGAGCGGAGTGCAAGGGCCTGCAGGCGGGCCGAGCTACGTGTGGGGCTACGACGAGGACCACGCGCGCATCCGCGAGGTGCGGACGATCCCGAGCGGCACCAACGCCGGCACGCGGACCACGTGGTACCTGCATCCGGACAACGCAGGGGGACTGGCCTTCGAGAGCGAAGTCAACTCACCCACGAGCCTGAGCGCAGCGAACCCCGCGGTCACGAGCAACCGCCACTACCTGAGCGCTGGCGGCCAGAGCCTCGGCGTGCTGGTGASCACSGGMGCGYTGCCCACGCTCGGYGCCRCGCAGACCGCRCCAGCCGYGCAGTCGAGCCTGAGCGCGGTGAAGCTGGAGTAYTGGCACAAGGACCACCTGGGCAGCATCGCGGCRACSACGGAYCACAACGGCAACGTSACGGCCCGCAACGCCTAYGACCCGTTCGGCAAGCGCCGYTTCKCGAACGGCAACTACGATGCAGCAGGCGCGCTCGTCATCGACTGGAGCCCGGCCGTCAACRGYGGCACMGAYCGCGGCTTCACCGGCCATGAGCAGCTCGACGACATCGGGCTCACGCACATGAACGGCCGGCTGTATGACGCGGCCCTCGGTCGCTTCCTGTCAGGCGACCCGCTCGTGACGGATCCGCTGGATCTGCAGAGCTTCAACCGCTACAGCTACGTGCGCAACGACCCGCTGGCACGCATCGATCCGAGCGGATGGGCGGATCCGCCGAAGAAGCAGGACATCCTGGATCCGTGCAAGTGGAACAACCCGTACTGCTCGCAGAACGTGGTGCGGCTGATGCATGGATCGGGCGATTCGACGACCGCTGACGCTCGCGTAGGCACCCTCCCTGGGCGCGCGGAGACCTCAGGCAACGGGTGGGGGTACGGTGTCCCGAGGCTCGACGCATTGATCCCGCAGTTCAACGTGTCGTCGGTCTTCGATGCGTACGGCGTCATCTGCGATCGCACCGAGGGCTATTGCACGACGGGCGACGGCCAGGTCTGGTACCAGAAGCCGGGCCAGCCGAGCATGCCGGTCGTCATGGTCACCGGCTCCACGCCGGCTCCGACGGCCGGCGAGATCGCGATCGGCATGACGCCATTCATCGGTGGTGCCTACGGCATGCTCGATGATCTGGCTCACAGGCGTTGGGGCAGCGCTGGGTTCAACGGCGCCACGGTGTTGGGGGATTTTGCGAGCTGGGGAGTGGCTGGAACCGCTCTMCGTGGGGCACGCGTCGCAAAGGCCGCGRCAAAAGAGTCAATCAATCTCGCAAGCGCACAACGCACCCAACACATACTTCATGGAGATGCGACTGGTGGAGGTCACCTCTGGCCCGGCAGCTCCGGCAAGACCCCGTTTCCTCAGTCATGGGATGCAGATAGGGTTATGCACAACGTCTCGGACCTTGCGACTGACCCGGCGGCGCTGTGGGTGCAGCAGACTGGCAAGGCAGGAGCTCAATTTACGAAGAGCGGTCTCCCAGTTCGCTGGAAAGTGGAGGGAGTCCGCGACGGAGTGTGCATGATC
>NZ_JBFUCB010000944.1:0-1550 GCF_056405435.1 Rhizobacter sp. P1_G5
GCGATGGCGAGTTCGGCGACCGACGAAATGGCCGCCAGCGCCTCGCCGCGGAACCCCATCGTCACGACGCCCTCCAGTTCGGCCAGCGACGCGATCTTGCTGGTGGCATGCCGGCGCAGCGCGAGCGGCAGCTCGTCGCTCGGGATGCCCTGCCCGTCGTCCTCGACCAGGATGCTGCGCACGCCGCCGGCCACCAGCTTCACGGTGATCTCGCGGCCGCCGGCGTCGAGCGCGTTGTCGACCAGCTCGCGCACCACCGAGGCCGGCCGCTCGACCACCTCGCCGGCGGCGATCTGGCTGATCAGTTCGTCGGGCAGCTCGCGGATCGGACGGCGTGGGGCGGGCTGCAAAAGGGCATTCATCGGGGAATTGTAGGAGGCTCGCGACGGGTCGTGATAATCCGCCGATGCACGACCTGACCCTCCTGATCACCCTGGCCGGCGGCCTGGCCTTTGCACTGGTCTTCGGGGCGCTGACGCGCCGCATCGGCCTGTCGACACTGGTCGGCTACATGCTCGCGGGCATCGTCGTGGGGCCGTTCACGCCGGGTTTCGTGGCCGATGCGGGCCTCGCCTCGCAGCTCGCCGAGATCGGCGTGATCCTGCTGATGTTCGGTGTCGGCATGCACTTCCACCCGCAGGAGCTGCTGCGGGTGTGGAAGCTCGCGGTGCCGGGCGCGATCGGGCAGAGCCTGGTGGCCGGCGTGGCCGGCTGGGCGCTGGCGCGCGGCTTCGGCTGGTCGCATGCGGCCGGCGCGATCTTCGGCATGGCGCTGGCGGTGGCCAGCACGGTGGTGCTGATGCGCATGCTGGTCGAGCAGAACCGGCTCGCGAGCCGCGACGGCCATGTCGCGGTCGGCTGGCTGATCGTCGAGGACCTGTTCACCGTCGGCGCGCTGGTGGTGCTGCCGCTGCTCGCGCCGCCGGCCGCAGGCGCCAGCGGTGCGACGCAATCGCTGGGCATGGCGCTGCTGATGGCGCTCGGCAAGGTCGTCGTGTTCGCGCTGCTGGTCGGCGTGGTCGGCACGCGCGTGGTCGGCCGGGTGCTCGAGAAGGTG
Organism: Rhizobacter sp. P1_G5; assembly: GCF_056405435.1. Taxonomy (NCBI): domain Bacteria; kingdom Pseudomonadati; phylum Pseudomonadota; class Betaproteobacteria; order Burkholderiales; family Sphaerotilaceae; genus Rhizobacter; species Rhizobacter sp. P1_G5. The sequence continues at coordinate 1,058 of NZ_JBFUCB010000944.1, forward strand.
GCCCGCACGCAGTCGTCGGAGCTTTTCACGCTGACGGTGTTCGTCGTCGCGCTGGGTGTCGCGGTGCTGGCGGCCGAGGTGTTCCACGTGTCGGTCGCGCTGGGCGCGTTCTTCGCCGGGCTGGTGGTCGGGCAGTCGCGCTTCGGCCCGCAGGCGGCGGCCGACATGGCGCCGTTCCGCGACGTGTTCTCGGCGCTGTTCTTCGTCTCGGTGGGGATGCTGTTCAACCCGGGCTTCATCGTGCAGCAGCCATGGATGGTGCTGGGCGTGCTCGCGATCGTGCTGGTGCTGAAGCCGCTGATCGCGGTGGCGATCGTCGGCGTGCTGCGCGAGCCCTCGCGCACCAGCGCGACGGTGGCGGTGGGCCTGGCACAGATCGGCGAGTTCTCGTTCATCCTCGCGAGCCTGGGGCTGTCGATCGGCGTGCTGCCGCGCGAGGCGATGGATGCGCTGGTGGTCGGCGCGATCGTCTCGATCGCGGTCAACCCGCTGC
>NZ_JBFUCB010000945.1:0-1540 GCF_056405435.1 Rhizobacter sp. P1_G5
GGCCAGCGCCAGCGCGTGGCCATCGGCCGCGCGATCGTGYGCAAGCCGGGCGTGTTCCTGTTCGACGAGCCGCTGTCGAACCTGGATGCAGCGCTGCGCGTGCAGATGCGCGTGGAGCTCTCGCGCCTGCACCAGGAACTGAAGACCACGATGGTCTACGTGACGCATGACCAGGTGGAGGCGATGACGCTGGCCCACCGCATCGTCGTGCTCAACGCAGGCCGCATCGAGCAGGTGGGCACGCCGATGGAGCTGTACCACCGGCCGGTGAACCGCTTCGTCGCCGGCTTCATCGGCTCGCCGAAGATGAACTTCATCGGCGGCACGCTGACGGGCACCAACACGCAACTGGCCCACGTCGCGCTGGACGACGGCTCGGCGGTGACGGTGGCCGCCGATGCGGCCTCGGTCCCGGCCGGCTCCAAGGTCACCGTCGGCCTGCGCCCGGAGCACATCGAGGCGAGCACGCAGGCGCGCGAGGGCGCGATGCGCGCGCACGTGCAGCTGGCCGAGCACCTGGGCGACACCACCTACCTGCACGTGACGCTGACCGGCGCCACCGACGCGATGACGATCCGCACCGCCCCGGACAACCCGCTGAAGACCGGCGACACCGCATACCTCAGTTTCCCGCCGCAGCGCGGCTTTCTGTTCGACGACCAGGGGCGCACGCTCCCCGGCGCCGGCTGAAGGCGGCGCAGGCGTTCGACGGCCCACGAGGCCACCACAGGAGACACGACGATGAGCACCACCCGACGACTCCCTCTCGCAATGCTGGCCTCGGCCGCGGCGTTGGCCCTCGCAGGCACGCTGCCGCTCGCCGCGCACGCCGCCGAGCCCGGCAAGCTGCTGATCTGGATCAACGGCGACAAGGGCTACAACGGCCTGGCCAAGGTGGGCGAGGAGTTCACCGCCAAGACGGGGGTGCAGGTGGTGGTGGAGCACCCGGAGGACGCACCCAACAAGTTCCAGCAGGCGGCGGCGGCCGGCAAGGGCCCGGACATCTGGATCTGGCCGCACGACCGCATCGGCGAGTGGATTGCCGGCGGCCTGCTGCAGCCGGTGGCGCCGAGCAAGAAGGTGCTGGCCGACCTGGACCCGCTGGCGGTCAAGGCGTTCGCGGTGGGTGGTAAGCAATGGGGCTACCCGATGTCGATCGAGGCGGTCTCGCTGGTCTACAACAAGGCGCTGGTGCCGACCCCGCCGAAGACCTTCGACGAGGTGATCGCGCTGGACAAGAAGCTGTCCGCGTCCGGCAAGAAGGCGATCCTCTGGGACTACAACAACACCTACTTCACGTGGCCGCTGCTGGCCGCCGGTGGCGGGTATCCATTCAAGCTGAAGGCGGACGGCAACTTCGACCCGGCCGACACCGGCGTCAACAACGCCGGCGCGCTGAAGGGCGCGGAGCTGCTGAGCAAGCTCGTCAAGGACGGCGTGATGACCAAGGGCGCCGGCTACGCCGAGATGGAAGCGGGCATGGCGCAGGRCAAGGTCGCGATGATGATCAACGGCCCGTGGTCGTGGGACAACCTCAAGA
>NZ_JBFUCB010000946.1:0-1538 GCF_056405435.1 Rhizobacter sp. P1_G5
TCGCAGGACTGGTCATGCAGGTCGCACCGTTGACCGCCAATGCGTACATTGAATGCGCCCTGACGCCGACGAGATTCTTTGTGGGGGACTCCATCCTGTGGGTGAACTATCAGGAAGGTGGCGTCGGCACCATCGCGCAGTCAGATCCTGACTTCAAACCAGTCTTCGCCGTCATCATGACGGCAATCACAACGCAGAAATCGGTTCTCGTCAGGTATCCAGACGGAGCGAGTTGCACGAGCCAACAAGACATCGTAGGCGTTTGGCTGTCGAGGTGACGAACCTTCGTTGACGATCACCGATCCCGCATACCAGCGATCAAGCATGTATTCGACGCGCAAGAAGCTGCTGGACTGCACGCGCCGATCGGTCGACCTCAGTTCACTCCACCGGATCGTACTGATCCACCTCGCAATGCCCGCTCGGCCCGATGCCCGTCGTGTAGACGGTCGCGGTCTTCTTGCCCAGCGCGAACATCATCATCGCCGTCGCCATCACCGCCTTGTTCTCGCTCTTGATCAGCATCCAGCCGAAAGGCGCACCGTTGCAGTTGGTCGGGCGCCCGGCGTCCAGCCTGATCAGGTAACCGGCGGGCGTGCTGGTCGTGTCGACGACGGTGCCGGTCACGTAGGCAGCCTGGACCTGCGCTTGTGCGCCGAAGGTTGTCAACGCGGCACTGGCGGCCAAAGCAACTCGTGCCGCGCGGAAGGTCTTCAGACAGGTACGTTTCATGTGTGCTTTCGAAGAGGAATGGGTATGTGGCCGGGACGGCGAACAGCACCGCACAGCCTGCGGATTTTCTCCGCAGTCATGCGCGATACGCCACCCTCACTGGGCATCACCCGGTTCCGCGCTCCGGCCTGTGAACTGTGATGGCTGCCAGTTTTTCAATTCAAAGGAGGATGTGATGAAGCATGGATTCCGGACGGCAATGGCCGTCGCTCTGTCGCTGGCCACGCAGGCCAGTTGGGCCAACTACGCATGCACCGGATTGGTCGACTACCTGGGCGTCGACCAAGGCGGGGCGGTGGTGGTGGCGCTGAAAGACGCAACACCGATCCACAAGATCTGCTCGATCGGAGCCCAGGGCTCCTTCTTCATGCTGCCGACCGCATGTAAGACGGTCTATGCGACGTTGCTGGCAGCCAAGCTGTCGAACCGGAGCATGACGGTTTTCTACAACGAGAACGGATTCACTTGCGGCTCTCTGCCGCAATGGGAAAACGTTCCGGGTGTCTACTTCATCCAGGGGCCGAACTGAGCGACCGCCGGGCGCCTCAAAGACCGCCCATGCTCAGAAGGCGTAGCGGCCGGTGATGCCACCTACCCAATTGCGCCCCGGCGCCGGTTCGAAATAACGCGCATTGCCCTCATTGACGATCACCGACCCCGCATAGGTGCGATCGAACACGTTGTCGACCCGCACGAAGCTGCTGAACTGCCAGGCGCCGAGGGGCAGCACAATCCCGACGCTCGCACCGACGGTGGCCTGCCCGCCAGCCGCATCCGAGTTCAAGTCGTTCACGAACACCTTGCTC
>NZ_JBFUCB010000947.1:0-1538 GCF_056405435.1 Rhizobacter sp. P1_G5
GCGCCTGCGCCGGGCGGGACCGAGGCGCCTGCCGCCGCACCACCGGCCGCACCCGCCACGCTGCCCGAGGTGCCCGGCGCCGCGCCGGCCGCGCGCACTGCCGTGCTGGGCAGCACCTACGCGATCGACGGTGCCATCATGCCGGTGATGCGCGGCCAGCAGCTCACCGAGACCCGCGCCGACATGCGCCGCAACGACGGCGTACTGAGCTTCGACAACCGGCTGCTGCGCAGCTTTGCCGGCGACACGCGCTCCTCCGACATCACGCGGCTGGACCGCAAGCTGGTGTGGACGCAGAACATCGCGAAGAAGACCTACACCGAATGCCCGCTGACCGGCTGCCCCCGGCCGGCGCAGCCGCAGCAGCCCGACAAGCCGAAGCCCGAGCAGCCGGCGAAGCCCGCCGAGCCGTCGTGCCCGCTGGTGCTGAAGAAGAACGACCTGAAGGTGGTGGCCACCGGCGAACGCAAGGCGATCGGCGCGTTCAACAGCGAACGCTTCCAGCTCGCCTGGGTGCTGGAGCTGGAGGATCCGCAGGGCCGGCGCAACAGCAACCGGGTGCAGCTCGACCTGTGGACCACGCCCGAGGTCGGCGCGGTGAAGGAGGTGCAGGTGATCACGCAGGCCTTCCAGGCGCGGCACGCCGCCGCCGTTTCGGCCGGCGGCGAGCATCCGTTCGGCAAGTACCTGCCGAAAGAGGTGACGGGCTCGATGGGCGCGCTGCTGCGCAACCTGGGCGGCGCCAACGCGAAGACGACCGCCGCCTGGGGCAACGAGCTGAAGAAGGTGCGCGGCTACCCGATGGCGATGACGCTGGCGTGGACGGCCGACGGCAATGCCTGCGGCGACGACGCCTCGGCCGCGCGCGGCAACACCTCGGCACCGAGCGTCGGCAGCCTGCTGGGCGGCTTGCTCGGTGGCGGTGGCGGCGACGGCAAGCCGGCCGGCGCCGCGGGCGGCCCGCTGCTGAGCTACAGCTACGAGGTGAAGACGCTCGAGGTGAAGCCGGTCAGCGACGGCTGGTTCATGCCGGATGCAGGCTTCCAGCGGGCGCAGTGACCGATCGTCGATGACCGGTGACCTGTTCGATGCGATCGACGATGCRCCGCCGTCGCAGGAGGTGATCGCCGACGGTGCGGTGGTGTTGCGCCGGCTCGCGCTGCAGCGGGCGCCCGCCCTGCTGGCCGACCTGCAGCCGGTGCTGGCGGCAGCGCCGTGGCGGCACCTGGTGACGCCGGGCGGGCAGCGCATGTCGGTCGCGATGACCAACTGCGGGCCGCTCGGCTGGGTGTCCGACCGGCGCGGCTACCGCTACCAGGCGAGCGATCCGCAGAGCGGCGCGGCGTGGCCGGCGATGCCGCGCAGTTTTCGCGAGCTGGCGGTGCATGCCGCGGCCTGCGCGGGGTTCGACGGCTTCGAGCCGGACGCGAGCCTCGTCAACTTCTACGAACCGGGGGCGCGGCTGTCGCTGCACCAGGACCGCGATGAGGAGGACTTCGGCGCACCGATCGTGTCGGTGTCGCTGGGGCTGCCGGCGG
>NZ_JBFUCB010000948.1:0-1528 GCF_056405435.1 Rhizobacter sp. P1_G5
TAGGTGCCGGGCGCGGCCTCGCCGGCCGCGAGGCCGGCCTGCGGGGCGCCGAGCGGTGGCGGCGCGACCGGCCGGGCCGTGCCGTGGCGGTGCAGCCAGTCGCGCCAGGCCGGCCACCAGGAGCCCTCGGTCACCGGCGTGTCGGCGAGCCACGCGTCGGCAACGACGCGCGGCGCGCCGGCGGCCAGCGTGCGCATCCGGTAGCTCGCCCGCGCGTTGCCGGGCGGGTTGACGATGCCCACGTTGTGGCCGCCGGCCGTCAGCACGAAGGTCTGGTCCGCGTCGCACAGCGACTGCAGCCGGTAGACCGAGCGCCACGGCGCGACGTGGTCCTGCAGCGTCGCGACGCTGAAGACCGGCACCCGGATGTCCATCAGGTTCACCGTGCGGCCCTCGACCTGCCATTCGCCGTGCGCCAGCGCGTTGTGCAGGTACAGCCCGCGCAGGTACTCGGCATGCATGCGCTCGGGCAGACGCGTGCCGTCGGCGTTCCAGGCCATCAGGTCGGTCATCGGCGCACGCTCGCCGAGCAGCAGCGCATGCACGCGGTACGACCACACCAGGTCGTTGGAGCGCAGCATCTGGAAGGTGCGCTTCATCTGCGCCTTGTCGAGGTAGCCCTGCGCCTGCATGCGCTGCTCGAGCGCCGCGACCTGTTCCTCGTCGATGAACAGACCCAGTTCGCCCGGCTCGGTGAAGTCGGTCTGCGACGCCAGCAGCGTGAGGCTCGCCAGCGAACCGTCGCGCTGCGCGCCCAGCAGCGCCGCGACCGACGCGAGCAGCGTGCCGCCGAGGCAGTAGCCGCAGGCATGCACGCGCCGGCCCGAGGCGATCGTGCGCACCGCCTGCAGCGCGTCCAGCACGCCGAGGCGCGCGTAGTCGTCCATGCCGAGATCGTGGTCCGCGGCGCCGGGGTTGTGCCACGAGATCGCGAACACCGTGAAGCCCTGGTCGACCAGGTACTTCACCAGCGAGTTCGCCGGCGACAGGTCGAGCACGTAGTACTTCATGATCCAGGCCGGCACCAGCAGCACCGGCTCGGCATGCACGCGCTGCGTCGACGGCACGTACTGGATCAGCTCCATCAGGCGGTTGCGCAGCACCACGCGGCCCGGCGTGACGGCCACCGCCCGCCCCGGCTCGAAGGCTTCGGCCCCGACCGGCGGTGCGTCCAGCCATTCGCGCCACGCGTCCTCGGCGACCTGCGACAGGCCGCGCAGCAGGTTGGCGCCGCCTTCACGCAGCGTGCGCTGCTGGACCACCGGGTTGCCCAGCACGAAGTTCGACGGTGCGAGCATGTCCAGCCATTGCCGTGCCGCGAACGCCACCATCTGCTCGTGGTGGTGCGTCACGCCCGGCACGCCGGTGGTGGCCTGCTGCCACCAGTGCTGCTGCAGCAGGAAGAGCTGCGCGAGCGCATGCCAGGGCTGCGCCTGCCAGGCCGGGTCGGCGAAGCGCCGGTCCTGCGGCGCCGCGTCGATCACGTCCGCGCCGGCGAGCGCGGCCAGCGCGCCGGGCAGCACCTGCG
>NZ_JBFUCB010000949.1:0-1525 GCF_056405435.1 Rhizobacter sp. P1_G5
TCGCCGAGCACTTCGATCGGCAGCGTCAGTGCGGAGGGTTGCGGCGCCGGAGCGGGTGAAGGCGCGGGAGCAGGGGCCGGCGCAGGCGAGGGCGAGGGCGAGGGCGAGGGCGCCGGGGCAGGACTCGGAGCGGGAGCCGGGGCCGGCGAGGGGGCCGAACCCACCGGTGCCGGCGCGGGCGTGTCGCCGTCATCCGAGCCGGAGCCGCAGCCGGCCAGCAGCATCATCGACAGGAAAAGAGTGGAAACGGTTCCGCTCACACGTGCGGCTCGGCTGCTTCGGATCATCATTCTGGGGTGGGACCTATCGCTTTCGCCGATGGATGACGCGGTGCCGCTGACGGGATGTGTCAGTCCGGCTTCACTTCGCGTCGATTCGTGCCGGGAAAGGCGGCGTGGGCCTGCGGTTGTTCTGGATGCAGGTCTCGAAGCAGGTCGCATGCCGCGGCGCGGCGGCACTTGCGATTGGATGCAATTTCAACGCGACTGCGCGGCGTGCAGGCTCTCGAAGCGTTGCGCGAGTGCGCGCAGGTCGTGCGCGAGCAGGCCGACCGGGCCGGCGATGCGGGCGGCAGGGCGCGGCGACGCGAGCATCGAGAGGTCGGGCATCGCCCGTGCGCGCAGCGCCTGGGCCGCGCCGCGCAGGGCCTGAGCGATCGCCGCAGTCGGGGCCGCCGCGTCGGGCTGCAGACCGGGCAGCAGGCGGGCGATCACGGCGCTGTCCTGGTGGACCCGGGAGACCATGCGCGCGAGCTGCACGTGCGCGTCGCGCTCGACGGGCCGTCTGCGAAGGCGCGCGATCCATGCGCGTTCGCGATCGGCCTGCACTGCGATCACGGCGAGCTCCCGCAGGCGGCTGCGCACGGTGCCGTCGGGTGCCGCATCGGCTTCCTCGTCCAGAGGTCGGGCGAACGCCTCGAGCAGGTCGGCGCAGGCACCGGTGAAGCGCGCACCGGCGCGCGCGGCTCGCAGCAGCAGCGACACGCCGAGCCCGACCAGCACGCCGATGCCGACTTCGGCGCCGCGCAGCCATGCGACCTGCAGCGCCGAATGCCCCGGCATGCTGCCGCTCGACAGGATGATCAGCGCCGCGACCGGTGCACTGGCGATCAGCGGCAGCGTGGCACTCGCGAACGCGAGGGCGGCGACGATCAACAGCGTGGCGGGCGCCGCATCGACGCCGTGGTGCCGCAGCCAGACGCCGCCGACTCCGCACAGCGTGCCGAGCACGGTGCCGCCGAGCCGTGCGCCGCCGGCGCCGACGCTCGCGCCGGCATTCGGCCGCACGACGATGAGTGCCGACATCACCGCCCACAAGCTCTCGGGCAGGTGCAACGCGCTCGACACCGCATAGGCTGCGATGACGGCCACCGCGAGTTGCGCGCCGTGCCACAGGCGCCCGTCGGCGCGTGCGTGGGCCACGCGTGCGGCGAGTGAGGTCATGTCACGTTCCTTTGCATCGACGCCGCGCGACCGCCGAGCCGCACGGCCAGTGCCTCCATCAGCGCGCACGCCTGCAGCAGCGT
>NZ_JBFUCB010000950.1:0-1520 GCF_056405435.1 Rhizobacter sp. P1_G5
CGCTGGAGCGATGCGGCCGAAGGCCGGCGCTTCGAGGTCCGCGACCCCGCCACCGACGCCGTGTTCGCGCAGGTGCCCGACAGCGGCGCGCGCGACGCCCGCGCCGCCGTCGAGGCCGCCCATGCGGCCTTCGCCGGCTGGCGCGCGCGCCCGAACCGCGAGCGCGCGCAGCTGCTCAAGCGCTGGCACGCGCTGATCGTCGAGCACCAGCACGACCTCGCGCGGCTGATCTCGCGCGAGCAGGGCAAGCCGCTGGCCGAGGGGCGCGGCGAGGTGCTGTATGCGGCGAGCTATGTCGAGTGGTTCGCCGAGGAGGCGACGCGCAGCTACGGCGACATCATCCCGGCGGCCGTGCCGGGCCGCCGCATGATGGTCGTGAAGGAGCCGGTCGGCGTGGTCGCGGTGATCACGCCGTGGAACTTCCCGGCCGCGATGATCGCCCGCAAGATCGCGCCGGCACTCGCTGCCGGCTGCACCGTGGTGGCCAAGCCGGCCGAGGACACGCCGCTGACCTCGCTGGCGCTGGTGCACCTGGCCGAGCAGGCCGGCGTGCCGCCCGGCGTGCTGAACATCGTGACGGCCTCGCGGCAGCGCACGCCGGAGGTGGTCGACGTGTGGCTGGCCGATGCGCGCGTGCGCAAGATCAGCTTCACCGGTTCGACGCCGGTGGGCAAGCACCTGGCGCGCGAGTCGGCCGGCACGCTGAAGAAGCTGTCGCTGGAGCTGGGCGGCAACGCACCCTTCATCGTGTTCGACGATGCCGACGTCGATGCGGCGGTCGACGGCCTGATGGCCGCCAAGTTCCGCAACGGCGGCCAGACCTGCGTCTGCCCGAACCGCGTCTTCGTGCAGGACGCGGTGCACGACCGCTTCGTCGGCCAGCTGGCGGCGCGCGTCGCCGCGCTGAAGGTCGGCCCGGCCACCGAGGCCGACTCGCAGATCGGCCCGATGATCAACGCGCGCGCGGTGCAGAAGATCGAGCAGCATGTGCAGGACGCGGTGGCGCGCGGCGCCCGCGTGATCGTCGGTGGCGAGCGCCTGCACTCGGCGCGCTGCGACGGCCCGAACTACTACGCGCCGACGCTGCTGGTGGATGCCGATTCGACGATGGCCTGCTCGTGCGAGGAGACCTTCGGGCCGGTCGTGCCGGTGACCCGGTTCCACGGCGAGGCCGAGGTGGTGGCGGCGGCCAACGACACGCCGTTCGGCCTGGCGGCGTACTTCTATTCGAGCGACATCGCGCGGGTGTGGCGCGTCGCCGATGCGCTGGAATGCGGCATCGTCGGCATCAACGAAGGCGTGCTCGCGTCGGAGGCGGCGCCSTTCGGCGGCGTCAAGGAATCRGGCTACGGYCGCGAGGGGTCACGCTACGGGCTGGACGACTACATGCACACCAAGTACCTTTGCTGGACAGGCTCGTAGGTTCTTTCTCGCATGGGCGCGAGCAAAGGCGGGAGCGGGGGGTGTGGGGCTCGCCGGCCGGTGCGGTCGCCGCGCAGGGCGCGTCGACTCCCCTGCGC
>NZ_JBFUCB010000951.1:0-1519 GCF_056405435.1 Rhizobacter sp. P1_G5
TTCCAGAAGTTCGTCGAGGCCGCCACCGGTCGCCAGCTGCAGCCCTTCGGCAGCAACTTCTTCGCCGAGGCCTCGCGCGCGATCCAACCGGTCGACAACGTGCCGGTCGCGGCGGACTACACCGTCGGCCCCGGCGACGAGGTGCTGGTGAGGGCCTGGGGCTCGATCGACGTCGACTACCGCAGCACCGTCGACCGCAACGGCCAGCTGAACCTGCCGAAGGTCGGCAGCTTCACGGTCTCGGGCATCAAGGCGTCCGAGCTCGAGGCGCAGTTGCGTGCACAGATCGGCCGGCTCTACCGCAACTTCAACCTCAGCGTGTCGCTGGGCAAGCTGCGCGGCTTGAAGGTGTTCGTCGTCGGTCCGGCCCGCCTGCCGGGCGTCTACACGGTGCCGAGCCAGGCCACGATGCTGTCGGCCGTGGTGGCCGCCGGCGGCCCGGGCCCGAACGGTTCGATGCGCCGGGTGCAGCTGCGCCGCGACAACCAGCTGGTGTCCGAACTCGACATCTACGATTTCCTGGTGCAGGGCGACAAGTCCAAGGACCTGCAGCTGCTGGCCGGCGACGTTCTGGTGTTCCAGCCGGTCGGGCCGCGCGTCGCGCTGAGCGGTGCCCTCGACAACGCGGCCATCTACGAACTGAAGGGCACGCAGGAGCCCGTCAGCGAGCTGCTGCGCTACGCGGGCGGCTCACCGGTGCTGACCAACCCGAACCGCGTGCAGCTCGAGCGCATCGACGCGGCGCRGGGATCGGCCGCGCGCTATGTCGAGGACTTCAAGCTCGACACCACCGGCCTGCAGCGGCCGCTGCGCGACGGCGACATCGTGACGTTGCTGACGATCTCGCCGAAGTTCGCGAACGCGGTCACGCTGAAGGGCCACGTGGCACAGCCGCTGCGCTATGCGTTCACGCCGGGCATGCGCATCCGTGACCTGATCCCGGACAAGGAAGCGCTGATCTCGCCGGATTTCTACCGGCGCAAGAACCTGCTGGTGCAGGTCCTCCCCGATGACGATGACGTGCTGCTCGAAGAGGCCCAGCAGCGGTCGGCCCGCAGTGCGGTCACTGCCGTCGGTGCCCCTCGCTCCGGCGCGACGGGCAATGCCGCCGACACGAACGCTGGCACCGGCACGGACACGCTGCCGATCGTCACGGCCGCCAACGATCCCAATGCCGTGCGCGATCCGAATCGCTTCCCGCTCAGCGAAGGCGAGCGCGCGCGGCGTCGCATGGACCGCCTGGCGGCCGCCGAATCGAAGCGCACGCCGGCCACGCTGTTCGACGAGCTGAACTGGGACTACGCCGTCATCGAACGGCTCAGCGACAAGGACCTGAGCACGCAGGTGATCCCGTTCAACCTCGGCAAGGCCGTGCTGCAGGGCGATCCGGACAACAACGTCGAGCTGAAGGCCGGCGATGTCGTCACCATCTACAGCCAGAAGGACATCCGCGTGCCGGTGGCCAAGCAGACCCGGCTGGTCTCGGTGGAAGGCGAGGTCGGCGCACCCGGCGTGTACC
>NZ_JBFUCB010000952.1:0-1513 GCF_056405435.1 Rhizobacter sp. P1_G5
CCGCGCCTCGTCGCGCGTGATGCGCGGCGGGCGCGGCAGGCCGCACAGGTCGGCGGCCAGGTCGAAGTAGTCGCCCATCTTCAGCTCGGTGTCGTCGCTCGCATGCACCACGCGCTGCGGCAGGCCGCGGTGCAGCGCGGCGATGCAGGCGCGCGCCAGGTCGTCGGCATGGATGTGGTTGGTGTACACGTCGTCTTCGGCGCGCAGCACCGGCGTGCCGCGTGCCAGCCGCTCGCGTGGGTGCCCGCCCGGCCGGTCGGCGGCGTAGATGCCGGGGATGCGCAGGATCGTCACCGCCACCCCGAAGCGCCTGCCGTGCCAGCGCAGCCGCGCTTCGGCATCCACGCGCCGCCGCGCGCGGTCGCTGGCCGGCAGCGGCGCGCGGGTCTCGTCGAAGCGCGCACCGCCGGCATCGCCATACACGCCGCTGGTGCTGCCGTAGACGATGCGACGCACGCGCGTCGAGCGGGCCAGCGCGTGCAGCAGCGCCGCGGTGCGCGGATCGCTCGGCCCCTCACCCGGCGGCGGCGCCAGGTGCAGCACCGCGTCGGCCAGGCCGGCGAGGCGGCCGAGCGTCGCGGGATCGTCCAGGTTGCCCAGCAGCGGCAGCGCCCCGAGCGCGCGCAGCGCCGGYGCGCGCGCAGGCGACGACGTGAGGGCCAGCACGCGCCAGCGCCCTTGCAGCAGGCGGGCAACGCGCTGCCCGACGTCGCCACAGCCGACGATCAACACGGTGGGGCGCTTGAAGCGGGTCGGCAGGTCCGGGCGGAAGGGCATTGGATCGCGGGCAGAATCGGGGGCTGGTTTCTAGGGCCTGTCAACAGGTTACCCCATGACTTTCACCGCGACCGTGCAGCCCAGCGGCACGAGTTTCCAGGTCGATCGCGACGAGCCGATCCTCGCGGCAGCGATCCGCCAGGGCATCGGCCTGCCCTACGGCTGCAAGGACGGCGCCTGCGGCTCCTGCAAGTGCAAGCTGCTCGAAGGCCGCGTGATCCACGGCGCCCACCAGGCCAAGGCGCTGAGCGACGCCGAGGAAGAGGCCGGCTTCGTGCTGACCTGCTGCGCCGCACCGCAGACCGACGTGGTGCTCGAGGCCCGCACCGTCGCCGGCGCCGGCGAGTTCCCGGTGCGCAAGATGCCGTGCCGCGTCAACCGCATCGAGCGGCCGGCCGGCGACGTGGCGGTGCTGCACCTGCAGCTGCCGGCCAATGACCGCCTGCGCTACCACGCCGGCCAGTACGTCGAGTTCGTGCTGCGCGATGGCAGCCGCCGCAGCTACAGCATGGCCAACGCGCCGCACACGCAGGAGCAGCAGCCCGGCATCGAACTGCACATCCGCCACATGCCGGGCGGCAAGTTCACCGACCATGTGTTCGGCGCGATGAAGGAAAAAGAGATCCTGCGTCTCGAAGGCCCGKTCGGCAGCTTCTTCCTGCGCGAAGATTCCGACAAGCCGATGGTGCTGCTGGCCAGCGGCACCGGCTTCGCGCCGATCAAGGCCATCGTCGAG
>NZ_JBFUCB010000953.1:0-1512 GCF_056405435.1 Rhizobacter sp. P1_G5
GTGGGGCACCAGCCGAAGCGTCAGTGTTGTCCGCAGCGAGACTGAACGAACCGTATGGTTTTCGGGTTGAGGGCTCTTTGCTTTGGTTACTTTCATTTGAGCCAGCAAATGAAAGTGACTCGCCCGCCGGGGCGAGACCCGGCAATGCCACGCAGTGAACCGCTGTACGCGGTAGGCTCCCGAGCCATGCGCCTCCATCCCTCCGACATGTCCCTCTCGGCCTTCGTGGCCGGATTCGTTGCCGTCCTCGTCGGCTTCACCAGCTCCGTCGCCATCGTCTTTTCCGCCGCGCAAGCCCTCGGCGCCGGGCCTGCCGAGATCAGCTCGTGGATGTGGGCCCTCGGTCTGGGCATGGGACTGTGCTCGGTGGTGCCTTCGTTGTGGCTGCGCCAGCCGGTGATGATCGCGTGGTCAACACCCGGCGCGGCGGTGCTTGCCACCGCTGCTGCCACCGGCGGCTTTCACCTGCCCGAGGCCGTCGGCGCCTTCCTCGTCAGCGCCGCCCTCATCACGCTCTTTGGCGTCACCGGCTGGTTCGAACGGCTGATGGGGCGCATCCCGATGCCGATCGCCAGCGCGCTGCTCGCCGGCGTGCTCGCCCGCTTCGGGCTCGATGCCTTCATCGCGCTCAAATCCTCGTTCGCACTCGTGCTGCTGATGCTGGCCACCTACCTCGTCGGGCGGCGCTTCTGGCCGCGCTATGCGGTGCCCGGCGTGCTGGCGGTGGGTACCGCGTTCGCCGTGGCGCAGGGGCAACTGCACCTCGGGGCCGTCTCGTTCGCGCTGACGATCCCCGTGTTCACGATGCCGGTCTTCACGCTGCCCGCCGTCATCAGCCTCGCGTTGCCACTCTTCATCGTCACCATGGCCTCGCAGAACCTGCCCGGCGTCGCCGCGATCCGCGCCGCCGGCTACGACATGCCGATCTCCAAGCTCATCACGATCTCCGGCCTCGCCACGCTGCTGCTCGCGCCGTTCGGTGCCTTCGCACTGAACCTGTCCGCCATCACCGCCGCCATCTGCATGGGCCGCGAAGCGCATGAAGACAAGAACCGCCGCTACATGGCCGCCGTCGCCTGCGGGCTGATCTACTGCGTGATCGGGCTGTTCGGCGCGGCCGTCACCGGCGTGCTCACGGCCTTCCCGCGCGAGTTGGTCGTCGCGATCGCCGGGCTCGCCCTGCTCGGCACCATCGGCAACGGGCTCGCCTCCGCACTGAAGGAAGACGCGCACCGCGAGGCCGCACTGATCACCTTCCTCGTCACGCTGAGCGGGCTCAGCCTCTGGGGCATCGGCTCGGCCTTCTGGGGCATGGTCGCCGGCGCGCTCGCGCTTTTTGTGCAACAGTGGCGGCCCCGCATCGCCGCCTGACCGAAAGAGAGCGCCCCGCCATGACGCTGCTGTTCGTTGCCGACCCGCTGGAAGGCTTCAAGACCTACAAGGACTCCACCTTCGCCATGATGCGCGAAGCCGCCCGCCGCGGCCACGCACTCGCCGCCTGCGAACCGCGCG
>NZ_JBFUCB010000954.1:0-1510 GCF_056405435.1 Rhizobacter sp. P1_G5
GCGCGGTCGCGAGACCGACCGCCAGCGGGCGCTGCGCCGGCTCGCACAGCAGCACCAGCCCGGTGGCGAGCAGCACGCTCGCGWCCAGCGCGCAGAACACCGTGACGGCCGCGGCGATGAAGAGCGCCGCGAGGCGCAGCCGCTCCTCCTCGATCTCGACCGAGAGGAGTTCGAGCCGCGTGCGCCCGCTGTCGAGCAGCGTGCCCAGCAGCTGCGGCAACGCGTCGGCGGCCGACTGCATCAGCGGCGGGCCGCGAGGAAGCCGACCAGCAGCCCGACCGCCGCCGCGACGCCCATCGCGCCGTACGGGTGCGCGTGCACCGCGTGGTCGGCCTGCCGCGCGGCGCGGCGCGCCTGGTGCAGGGCATCGTCCTCGAGCTGCTCGAGCTGGCTGCGCATCTCGCGCACCTGCTCGGCCAGGCGCTGGCGCACCGCGTCGACCTTCTCGTCGCCGGTCYGGGCCGCGCTCTTCAGCATGCGTTCGGCCTCGTCGACCATCTGGCGCAGGCCGCCGGCCAGCGTATCGCTGCCATTGCCGGCAAAGGGTTGGGTGTGCATGGTGATCCTCCGGGTTCGCTTCGCACGCCGGGATCGGCGCGGTCGCATCGTAGGCAAGCCATGCCCGCCGGCGGTTTGCGCAAACGCAAGGCGGCGCGGGGTGCCGGTGCGCATCGTCGGGTGTTCCAATGGTCCCCAAGGGCACATTTGCACCGAAACCCGCGATGACCACCCCCCGTCCGGCACCTCCCGAAGCGGCCTCGCCGGTGTCCGACTGGCAATCGGCCGCCGACGCGGCATGGCAGGGTGCGGCACTCGCACTCGACGTGCTGGCCGTGCCGCAGGGCACGCCTGAGGCGCTGGCGGCGCGGCAGGCGCAGCGGCTCGCGGCGCTGCTGCAGTCGGCGGCGCGCGATTCGCCGCTGTACCGGAAACTGCTGCGCGGCATCGACCCGGCACGTGCGGCGCTGCGCGACCTGCCGGCGATCGACAAGCACACGCTGATGCACCGCTTCGACGACTGGGTGGCCGACCCGGCGCTGCGCCTGGCGGGCTTGCGGCGCTTCATCGCGCAGCCCGACGGCATCGGCCGGCCGTACCTCGGGCGCTACCAGGTGTGGGAGAGCTCGGGCAGCCAGGGCGAGCCGGCGCTGTTCGTGCAGGACGAGGGCGCGATGCGCGTCTACGACACGCTGGAGGCGTGCCGCCGGCCGGTGCTGCAGCCGTGGCGGCGGCTGCTCGACCCGTGGCTGCTGGGCGAGCGCATCGCGTTCGTCGGTGCCACCGGCGGGCATTTCGCGAGCACCGTGAGCGTCGAGCGGCTGCGGCACCGGGTGCCGGCGTGGGCGCCGCGGCTGCGCGGCTTCTCGTTCCTGCAGCCGGCGGCGGCGCTGGTGGCGCAGCTGCAGGCGTTCGCGCCGACCATCGTCGCGAGCTACCCGAGCGTGGCCGTGCTGCTGGCCGGCGAGCAGGCGGCGGGGCGCCTGCGCCTGCGCTTGCACGAGGTGTGGAC
>NZ_JBFUCB010000955.1:0-1498 GCF_056405435.1 Rhizobacter sp. P1_G5
AGCCAGGGCAAGATCGTGCTGAGCCGCGAGAAGGTCGACCTGAACGCGGTGATCACGCAGAGCGTCGAGACCGCGCAGCCGCTGATCGACGCCCGCGAGCAGCGGCTGCAGGTGCTGCCGCTGGCCGAGCCGATGTGGCTGCACGGCGATTTCGCGCGGCTCGCGCAGATCGTGTCGAACCTGCTGAACAACGCATCGAAGTACAGCGAGAAGGGCACGCGCATCTCGCTCGAGGCCAGCACCACCGAGCAGGGCGCGGTGATCCACGTGCGCGACCAGGGCATCGGCATCGATGCGCAGCTGCTGCCGCGCATCTTCGACCTGTTCACGCAGGGCTCGCGCACGCTGGACCGGGCCCAGGGCGGGCTGGGCGTCGGGCTGACGCTCGCGCAGCGCCTCGCGCAGATGCACGGCGGCAGCCTGGAGGCGACGAGCGACGGCATCGGCCGCGGCGCGGTGTTCACGCTGCGGCTGCCCTGCATCGGGCTGGTGCGCTCCGGCGAGGCCGGCAGCGCCGTGCACGAGCCCGGGGCGCCACAGCCGGCACGCGTGCTGGTGGTCGACGACAACCATGACGCGGCGCACAGCGTGGCCGACCTGCTCGCACTGGGCGGCCACGAGGTTCGCACCGCCGCCGACGGCCGCGAGGCGCTGGCGGTGGCCGAGAGCTTCGGCCCCGAGGTGGTGGTGCTCGACATCGGGCTGCCGATCCTCGACGGCTACGAGGTCGCCCTGCGCCTGCGCACGATGGACGGCACGCGCAGCGCGCTGCTGCTCGCGCTGACCGGCTACGGCCAGCAGGAAGACCGCCGGCGGGCCGAAGCGGCCGGCTTCGACCACCATTTCGTGAAACCGGCCGATCCGGTGGCGCTGCAGAAATGCATCGACCAGTGGCTGCGCCAGCGCAGCGACGCCGATCGGCAGGAAACCGGCTGACGCAGACCCGGGGGACGGACGAAAAAACTCCGCTGGCCATGGAACCGTCCGCGCCCGGCGGTTACTCAAGCGCGCATGAGCGGCTGGCGCGATTACCTGTGGATCACCTGGTGGCGTTCGCTGTGGGACGGCCGCGGCCCGCGCGAACGCCCTGCAGGCCGAGCGTCCGCGCCGCGCACGCCGAAGGAGCGCCTGCTGCACCGGCTGGACGAGGAGTTCGTTCGCCACGTGCCCGATGCCGACAGCGTCGTGTACGCGCTGCGCCGCTGGCTCGACACGCTCGACGGACACCTCGACCTGTCACGCTGCGACCGTGCCGCGGTGCGCCAGCTGCCCCCGGACCTGATCGGCGACTTCATCGCCTACGTCACGCAGCGCAGCGGGCACGAGCAGCTGCGCATCACGCTGCCCGCGGGGATGAACCGGCAGCTCGGCTGGTGGTCCCGCTACGGGCTCGGCTGACGCGGGCTGCCGGGACGCCTGCACGGCACTTCCCCGAAGTCCTACACGGATTGCCTCTTTTGCCCGATAGGCACCACCGGGCCACGGCCCTAGCCTGGGG
>NZ_JBFUCB010000956.1:0-1497 GCF_056405435.1 Rhizobacter sp. P1_G5
CACCTGCATTCGCTGCAATTCCGCACCCCCCACGCCGCGCCATCGGAGAGCCGAGGATGACCCGACTGAGCATCATCACCGCCGTCCACAACCAGCTGGAGATGAACCGCTGGTTCGTCGAGCACCTGCAGCGCTGTACCCGGCTGCCGTCGGAGCTGATCATCATCGACAACGCGTCGACCGACGGCTCGGCCGAGTTCTTCGAGTCGGTCGGTGCCAAGGTGATCCGCAACACGCAGAATTTCTCCTACCCGTACACGCAGAACCAGGGCATCGCGGTCGCGCAGGGCGACTGGCTCGCGTTCCTGAACAACGACATCGTCGTGCCGCCCGACTGGGACACGCGGCTGATCGCCAACGCCGAGCTGCACGGGCTCGACGCGCTGACGGTGTGCGGCATCGAGCGCGTCGAGACGCCCGAGGCCACGCACGCGCTGCGCCGGCGCTGGAAGCGCGCCTCGCTGCCGGTGCGCTTCTTCGGCGCCAAGCAGCCCTGGCTCGGCATGTCGCACCGCTGGATGTACGGCGACTGGGACCGCTTCTGCCGCGAGCGCGCCGAGCAGTTCGAGGGCCTGGTGATCGAGGGCTATGTCGGCAACTCGGTGCTGATGAACCGGCGCGCGATCGACCGCATCGGGCTGTGGGACGAGCGCATCCAGGCCGCCGATGCCGACCTGTTCCTGCGGGCCAAGAAGCGCGCTGTCGAGGTCGGCGACATCCGCCCGCTGCACATCGCGCTCGACGTGTTCGTGCACCACTACATCCGCGTGACGCTGCGCGCGCGCCCGCCGGCCTTCGCCGACGCCGCGCGCCTGATCCCGATGGAGAAGAAGTGGAGCGCGACCGAGGTGGCACGGCTCGCGTCGCACACGCTATGACGGCTGCTGCTTCGGCCTCCATCAGCGGGTTCACGTTCCTGCGCAACGGCGTCAAGCTCGGCTTCCCGTTCGAGGCCTCGGTGCGCTCGCTGCTGCCGCTGGTCGACGAGTTCGTGGTCGCGGTCGGCCGCGGCGAGGACGACACCCGCGAACGGCTGCTGGCGATCGGCGACCCGAAGATCCGGCTGATCGACACCGTGTGGAACGAGCGCATGGAGTCGCGCGGCTTCGTCTATGCGCAGCAGAAGATGATCGCGCAGTTCGCCTGCACCGGCGACTGGGCCTTCTACCTCGAGGGCGACGAGGTGCTGCACGAGGGCGAGCTGGCGGCGATCCGCGCGTCGGTCGAGCGCCACCATGCCGACCGCCGCATCGAGGCGCTGGTGTTCGACTACCTGCACTTCTACGGCTCGCCGCACTGGCTCGCGATCAGCCCGGCCTGGTACCGGCGCGAGTGCCGGCTGATCCGCAACACGATCCGCAGCTACGCACCCGACGGCCAGTTCTGGGTGGTGATGGACCGGCACCGCCGCGGCCGCCACCCGAACGCCGCGTTGGCGAACGCGCACATCTACCACTACGGCCACGTGCGCCGCACCGACTACATGCAGGCCAAGCT
>NZ_JBFUCB010000957.1:0-1494 GCF_056405435.1 Rhizobacter sp. P1_G5
GGCCGCTGCCGAGCCCGAGCGCCGCAGCTGGGTCGACAAGCTGCGCGGCGGCCTGCGCAAGACCGGCTCCAGCATCGCCCAGGTGTTCACCGGCACGCAGATCGACGAGGCCCTCTATGAAGAACTCGAATCCGCGCTGCTGATGGCCGATGCCGGCGTCAAGGCCACCGAGTTCCTGCTCGACGACCTGCGCCGCCGCGTGAAGGAGGCCCGGGCCACCGACCCGTCGCAGGTCAAGGCGCTGCTCGCCGCGGCGGTGGCCGACCTGCTGCGTCCGCTCGAGAAGCCGCTGCGTGTCGGCGAACACGCGCCCACCGTGATGATGGTGGTCGGCGTCAACGGCGCCGGCAAGACGACCAGCATCGGCAAGCTCACGCGCCACCTCGCCGACAGCGGCCAGAAGGTGCTGCTGGCCGCGGCCGACACCTTCCGTGCCGCCGCGCGCGAGCAGCTCGCGGTGTGGGCCGAGCGCGCCGACGTGCCGCGGCAGGCCGGCTCGGTCGAGATCGTCTCGCAGGCCGATGGCGATCCGGCGGCGGTCAGCTTCGATGCGGTGGTCGCCGGCAAGGCGCGCGGCTGCGACGTCGTCATCGCCGACACCGCCGGCCGGCTGCCGACGCAGCTCCACCTGATGGAGGAGCTGAAGAAGATCCGGCGCGTGATCGCGAAGGCGCAAGAGGGCGCCCCGCACGAGGTGCTGCTGGTGATCGACGGCAACACCGGCCAGAACGCGCTGGCCCAGGTCAAGGCCTTCGACGATGCGCTCGGCCTCACCGGCCTGATCGTCACCAAGCTCGACGGCACCGCGAAGGGCGGCATGCTGGCGGCGATCGCGCGCGAGYGGGCGATCCCGGTCTACTTCATCGGGGTCGGCGAGAAGCTCGAAGACCTGCAGACCTTCAATGCGCGCGAATTCGCGCAGGCCTTGCTGGAGTGACCCGGCGCTGAATCAGCGGGGGCGGGGCGAGTTGCCCGAGCGCGGGATGTTCGGCGGCGCGGCGGATGCCAACGGTGCCGGCGCCGAGTCGATGTCGTCGAACCAGGTCGACGGCGGCGGCTCGCGCATCTCGAGTCCGTCGTCCTCGTCGACCGGGCCGCGGCCGACCGGCTGGTAGCCGGCGGTCGTCGACGGGGCATGCGTCGATGGCGTGCTCTCGCTCGACTTGCTGCCGAGGATCGCGTTGCGCGCACCGGTCGCGCTCGGCAGCGCGTCCTCGCGCCACACGTGCAGCGGAATGCCGGAGGCTTCGAGCACGCGGTCCATGCGGTTGTGGCGCTGCGAGGTGCGTTCCTTCTCCTGCGCCTCGGGCGCGCGGATGTCGACCACCGCGATCACCTGCGAGCTGCTGTCGCAGACCACGAGATCGGCGCAGAGCAAGCCGACGCGGCGCAGCCACTCCGAATACGAATGCCGCGTCGGCACCTTCACGAAGCGCGCCAGCGGCACCTGCGCCAGGATGATGTGCTCCGGCAGCCCGCCGCGCAGCGCGAGGT
>NZ_JBFUCB010000958.1:0-1489 GCF_056405435.1 Rhizobacter sp. P1_G5
GCTCGGGACTGACCGGCACGCTGCCGGTGCAGCGCACGCAGGTGCGCCGCCAGGACGGCACCGCCGACCTGTGCGCCAAGGTGCTGGACAACACGATCTCGGCCATCGTGCAGTTCCGCGAGGCCTTGAACGTGGACGCGGTGGATCGCGCGATCTCGCTGCTGCGCGAGGCGCGGCGCGTCGAGTTCTACGCGATGGGCAACTCGGCGATCGTCGCGCTGGATGCGCAGCACAAGCTGTTCCGCTTCCGGATCTCGTCGGTCGCGCACACCGATCCGTCGATGCATTCGATGGCGGCCGAGCTGCTCGGGCCGAGCGACGTGGCGGTGTTCATCTCCAGCTCCGGGCAGCCGCCGGAGCTGTCGCGCGCGGCGGGCCTCGCGATGGAACGCGGCGCGAAGGTGATCGCGATCACCGCCAGCCAGTCGCCGCTCGCGCGCAAGTCGACGGTGTGCATCCCGGTCGAGCACAGCGAGGACGCGAGCACCTTCGTCTCGATGATCTCGCGCATCCTGCACCTGCTGGTGGTGGACATGATGTCGGTCGGCGTCGCGGTGCGGCGGCTGCCGGCGGCGAGCACCAGCAGCGAGGCCGGCACCGCCGACGGCCAGCAGCAGCCGGCGCCGGGGGTGCTGATCTCGCACGTGGCCTGACACGGCCGGCCTGAAGTCAAGCCCCTGCGATTCAAATTCCCAATCGGCCCGCATCACAAAAGAAATCGCCGCCCTCCCCCGCGCTGGCAATACTCGGCGCGACAAGGGAGACAACGATGACACTGCGCGAACTGCGCTACCTGGTGGCGCTCGCCGAGCACCGCCATTTCGGGCACGCGGCCGAAGCCTGCCACGTGACCCAGCCGACGCTCAGCACCCAGCTGCGCAAGCTGGAGGACTACCTCGGGCTCACGCTGCTCGATCGCAGCGGCAAGCAACCGTCGCTGACGCCGATCGGCGAGTTCGTCGTCGAGCGGGCGCGCCGGCTGCTGGCCGATGCGGACGAGATCCTCGACCTGAAGCGGCTGCGCGGCGGCCCGCTGCAGGGCGTGCTGAACATCGGGCTGATCCCGACGCTGGCGCCCTACTACCTGCCCTGGCTGCTGCCGCTGGTGCGCCAGCGCTACCCGAAACTGCGGCTCGTGGTGCATGAAGACACCACGCGGCACCTCGGTGAGTTGCTGGCCGACCAGCTGATCGACACCGCGATCCTCGCGCTGCCCGGCCCGCTGCCGCAGCCGGCGTATGTGGAGCTGCCGCTGTTCGACGAGCCGTTCTTCGTCGCCGCGCCGCCGCGGCACGAGATCGCGGCGCATGACGCCGTGCCGGTGGCGGTGCTGGCCGAGCTGAAGCTGCTGCTGCTGACCGACGGCCACTGCCTGCGCGGCCAGGCACTCGAGGCCTGCCGGCAGCACGAGAGCAGCCAGAGCGACGGCTGCGATTTCCGCGCGACGAGCCTGGAGACACTGCGCCAGCTGGTGGCGGCGGGCCTCGGC
>NZ_JBFUCB010000959.1:0-1484 GCF_056405435.1 Rhizobacter sp. P1_G5
AGCACCAGCAGGCCGATGCCGGCCCGGTGGGCGGCAGTCGACCGTCGCGGCGGGCGGGGTTTGTCTCGTCGTGCGGGCATCGGGCCATTATTGCGGCCGGGTCGCGCTGCGGCGTTCGACCAAAGTCACCCCGGCGGGCCACCGCGGTGCCGACCCCCCCAAGTTCGAGGGATGCTGGCGAGCCTGTCAGACAGCCGGCGCGGGCGTCGGCCTGACGTTCGCGGCCCCGAATCGGTCGATCGTCGGATGCCAGCCCACGGGATGCATCGCCGTGGGCACGATCGCGGCCTGTCAACGCTCGAAGGATCTCGCATGAAGACAGGGTTCTGGATCGCGTTCGCCGCTGTGTTCGCGGTGCTCGTTGCCGCGTGGTTCGTCGTCACGCAGCCCGGCGTGATGTCGATCGTGTCGCAACCGCCTCCGGTCGACGCCGACCGCCTGAAGGCGCATGTGCGTCGCCTCTCGGTCGACCTGCATCCGCGCGTGGCCGGGGCGTCGGGGCGGCTCGATGCCGCGGCGGCGTACGTGGCCGATGAGCTGCGTGCCTGCGGCGCGGTGGTGAGCGTGCAGGAGTTCGCCGTGGGCGCGGCCCGGCATCGCAACCTGGTGGCCCGCTTCGGCCCGGCAGACGGCGCCCCGCTCGTGATCGGCGCGCACTACGACTCGCACGACGGCGCGCACGACGGCGGAGAGGGCGGTTCAACACCCGGTGCCGACGACAACGCGAGCGGCGTCGCGGGCCTGCTCGAACTGGCCCGCCTCCTGGCGCGCGATCCGCCGCCGCGGCCGGTCGAGCTCGTCGCGTACACGCTCGAGGAGCCGCCGTACTTCCGCAGCGCCGTCATGGGCAGCGCCGTGCACGCGCGGTCGCTGCAGGCTGCCGGCCGCGAGCCGCGCCTGATGCTGGCGCTGGAGATGATCGGTACGTTCTCCGGCGAGC
Organism: Rhizobacter sp. P1_G5; assembly: GCF_056405435.1. Classification (NCBI taxonomy): domain Bacteria; kingdom Pseudomonadati; phylum Pseudomonadota; class Betaproteobacteria; order Burkholderiales; family Sphaerotilaceae; genus Rhizobacter; species Rhizobacter sp. P1_G5. The sequence goes on from NZ_JBFUCB010000959.1 coordinate 941, forward strand.
CCGGCTCGCAGCGCTACCCGGTGGCCGGCATGTCGGCGCTGTACGGCGACCGCGGCGACTTCATCGCGGTCGTCGGCCGGCTGGAAAGCTTCAGCCTCACGCGCGAGGTCAAGGCCGTGATGGCCGGCGCCACCGCGCTGCAGGTGCAGTCGATCAACGCGCCGACCGCGCTGCAGGGCATCGACTTCTCCGACCACCTGAGCTACTGGGCGCTCGGCATGCCGGCGCTGATGGTCACCGACACCGCCTTCCTGCGCAATCGCCACTACCACGAGGCGGGCGACAGCTGGGAGAAGCTGGACTACCGCCGCATGGCGCAGGTGGTGCAGGGCGTGTGGGCGGTGACGCGGGCCTTGTGAGGTTCAGGGCCTGACGACGAGGCTGCGGAACGCGCGCTGTGCCGCCGGCAGCGTCTTGCACTCGGTGCCGGCGATGCGGACCCCGCCGTCGTCGCTCAGCACCTGCACCTCGCCTGTTCCCGGCCACTCGAACAGCGCTTCGGGTCGCAGGCTGCCGAGCGCGACGGACGACACCGGCACCGGTG
>NZ_JBFUCB010000960.1:0-1476 GCF_056405435.1 Rhizobacter sp. P1_G5
CCTCGCCGTCGACCATCACGGTCCATGGTGTCGTGCGGAAGTCTTCGGCGAGCTTCCAGACGGCCGCCTTGTCGGGCGAGAACTCGTAGTAGTTGTTGTGGCGGGTCGCGGCTTCGCGCGGGGTGATGTCGTCGGCGGCGGCGGCGCTTGCCACGCGGCCTGCGAGCGCCGCACCGGTCAGCGCGAGCGCCTGGCGGCGGTCGAGGCACAGGTGCTGCGGCGTGATCTCACTCGGGAAGGGGGTCATGCGGGGCGGTCGGCGAGGGTGGTGGGCCTCCGGGTCTTCGACGGGCTGCTGCATGGAGCACAGGGGACATTTGTCCCGAGTTGCCCCGGCATCGACCTTCGGGCCAATGAACCCGGCTACAGTGTTGTTTGCACTTCGTTGAAGAATATAGAAGACACTTAAATGTCCATTAAATCGTAATTTATTAAATAATAGACTTTCAAATATCTACTAAGTTTTTCAGATGGTCGACATCAAGCTTGCCACGCCAGACGAACTCGTCCATGAGCTCGGCAGTCGCCTGCGCACCCAGCGCCTCGCGTCGCGCGTCACCCAACAGGAGCTGGCGCAGCGTGCAGGCGTCGCGCTCGGCGCGATCAAGAAGCTCGAATCCGACGGCAACACCACGCTGCAAACCTTCGTGCGGGTGGTGCAGGCGCTCTCGCTGACAAGCGATCTCGAGAACGTTCTCATGCTCAAGCCACACATCAGCATCGCCGAGATGGAACGCGCTGCCATGGCACCGCGCCAGCGGGCGCGCCGCCCCGCCGGCATGGCACCACGATGAAGAAGCTCGACGTCCTGTTCCGCGGCTGGGGCCAGGACTGGCTGCTCGGCAGCCTGGCCGACAACGGCACGCAGTTGCTGTTCGAGTACTCGCCCGAAGCGATGCGCCGCGGCGTCGAGTTCTCGGCGATGCAGTTGCCGCTGCGGTCCGAGGCTTACGGTGGCTTCCCGGCCTTCCAGTCGCACCTGCCCGGTCTGCTGGCCGATGTGCTGCCCGACGGCTGGGRCTTGCTGCTGATGGACAAGCTCTTCCTGAAGAGCGGGCGCGATCCGGTGCGCCTGTCGCCGCTCGACCGGCTGGCGTTCATCGGCGAGCGCGCGATGGGGGCCTGGGTGTTCCGCCCGGCCGACGATTGGGCGCCGGCCGACGAGCACCTCTCGCTGCTGCAGCTCGCCACCGCGGCGCAGGCGGTGGTCGAAGGCGAGGATGTGGCGGCCCTGAACACGCTGGTGATGATGGGTGGATCGCCGCAAGGTGCACGACCGAAGGTGCTGGTGAACTTCGACCCCGACACGCGACGCATCAGCTCGCACGAGGAGCCCGGTGGCAGCACGCCCGGCACCCCCTGGCTGGTCAAGTTCCCCGCCCGCGGCGAGCATCACGAGGTCTGCGCCGTCGAGTACGCGTACTCGATCGCCGCGCGCGCCTGCGGCATCGCGATGCCGCGCACGCACCACAAACA
>NZ_JBFUCB010000961.1:0-1475 GCF_056405435.1 Rhizobacter sp. P1_G5
ATGCAGCCGGTGTCGATCAGCAGCGTCTGGCCGGGCTGCAGCTCGCGCTTCATCACGGTGCCGCCGGCGTGCACGAAGGCGAGGCCGTCGCCCTCGAGCTTCTGCATCACGAAGCCCTCGCCGCCGAAGAAGCCGACCGACAGCTTCTGCTGGAAGAAGATGCCGAGCGACACGCCCTTGGCGGCGCACAGGAAGGCATCCTTCTGGCAGATCAGCGTGCCGCCGAGCTGGCGCAGGTCCATCGGCAGGATCTTGCCGGGGTACGGGGCCGCGAACGCGACCTTGCGCTTGCCCTGCCCCTGGTTGGTGTAGACGGTGGTGAACAGCGACTCGCCGGTGATCAGCCGCTTGCCGGCGCCGAGCAGCTTGCCGAAGATGCCGCCCTGGCTGGCCGAGCCGTCGCCGAAGACGGTGTCCATGCCGATGCCGGCATCCATGTACATCATGCTGCCGGCCTCGCCGACCGCCGCCTCGCCCGGGTCGAGTTCGACCTCGACGAACTGCATCTCCGAGCCCTTGATCTCGTAGTCCACCACGTCCATTGCCACGTTCATGCTCCTGGTTGAGAACGGGCGGATTCTGACATCGTCGGGGAGCGGCCAAATCTTTCGATGCGGCAGCAAGCCAGACTACTCATAGATCTTCGCCGCTGATGGCAACCCAGACTGTCTCGACCGAACTGCCATCTTCAGCAAGAGCCTCCAAAAGTGATCCACGCAAGTCCTCCCTGTGCGACAGGACGTTCATTGTGGAAAGGCATCGTTCTCCGCGTAGTACAGGAGAACGTCCAGTGCTTCTTCTGTCGATCTGCCACCGCCCTCTGCTTGCTGTCGAATGTCCGTCGCAAGCGGAGCCTCGAGAAAGTACTCAAAGGACGGGGCGCCTTTCAACAGACGCACCACCGACTGGCCTTCTTCGTACTCAATAACGGCCGCCTCAGAGTCCAGCGACCATGGACGCCTCGCGTAGACGACGTCGTATTCCCCCAGCTTGTCACACTGGTTCAGTATTTCTCGCAGTTTCATGCTTACCTCAGTAGCCACCCTCCAGAGCTTGACTCCACCAACCTGATGTGGGCGAAGCAGCGGTTGCCGTGGCCCGCTTTGGTGCCGTGCTCCGAACTGAGCGGCAACTACGAAGCAAAGCCGAGATCATTGACATCGAGGCCCATTGCTTGAGCCAGACTCTTCAACTCAGCAGACTCGTCGTCGGTCAACGATACGTCGTATTCAACCAACTGAGTGCAAAGGAGCTCCAAACCGACGCCCCACTCTCGCTTGGCAATCAAGGTTCTCGCATTCATCACGTCCTCATCCGGCAGCAGACCTTCAAAGCCGGCAACAAAGGCGAGAAGACGGGCTTCGAGGTTCGATTCAGTCATTGGATTCCTCCTACTTCGGGAAGGCCGTGACAATGCCTTCGCCGCGGGGCTCAACGATGCAGATCATGCACACTCCGTCGCGGACTCCCTCCAC
>NZ_JBFUCB010000962.1:0-1474 GCF_056405435.1 Rhizobacter sp. P1_G5
GTGCTCGACGGCGTGCACCCTGAGCATTTCCTGCGCTGGATCACGCTGTGGCACCGGCACACCAACCGGCTGTTCGCAGGCGAGGTCGCCGAGGAACTCCAGCGCACCGCGCACGGCATCGGCCGCAACCTGTTCCACGGCTTCTTCGGCGAGTTCCCCCGCTTCGTGATGCACAACGGCGTGGCCGTCGGCCATGAGCCGGACGTGTGGGTCGCGCCCTGAGCCGCCAGTCGCTGGCGGGTGGCAGCGGGCGGCACAATGCCGCCCCATGAGTGACCTCCCGCTCCCGCCCCAGGATCCCGAGCTGCTGCGGCGGCTGCTGCGCGCGAAGGACCGCATGGATGCCGCCTCGCACGAAGCCTGGCCGGTGCAGCGGCTGGCCGGCGTGAGCGATGTCTCCGAGGCGCATTTCGCGCGTTCGTTCAAGCAGGCCTTCGGCACGCCGCCGCACCGCTACCTGCTGACGCGGCGCATCGAGCGCGCGACGGCGCTGCTGCGCGAGACCGAGCTGCCGATCACCGAGATCGCGTTCGAGACGGGCTGGGAGAGCCTGGGCACCTTCGGGCGCACCTTCCGCGACATCACCGGCGAGAGCCCGAGCACGCTGCGGGCCCGCGCGCGGGCAGCGGTGCAGGAGCCGGGCCGCGTGCCGGCGTGCGTGCTGAGTGCCGCGCACCGGCCCGACCTGACGATCGCAGTTTCGGAGAAGCGCCGCCGCGAGGCCGACGCTATAAATGAATCTCACGACAAGGAGATTCCATGATCCAAGGCATTGAAGTGGTCGGACTGTACGTGCGAGACCAGGATGAAGCGCTCGCGTTCTACGTCGACAAGCTCGGCTTTCGCGTCCACACCGACGTGCGCAACGGCGACTACCGCTGGCTGACGGTGCAGCACCCGGACCAGCCGTCGTTCCAGCTCGGCCTGAGCGTGCCGGGGCCGCCGGTGCTCGACGCCGAGACCGCGCAGGCGCTGCGCGCGATCGTGGCCAAGGGCGGCATGCCGCCGCTGGTGCTGAAGGTGGACGATTGCCGCGCTGCCCATGCGCGGATGCAGGCCCGCGGTGTCGAGTTCACGCAGGAGCCGATCGACCGCTATGGCACGGTGGATGCGGGCTTCCGCGATCCGTCGGGGAACGGCTGGAAGATGATCGAGGCACGGCGCTGAGCGTCAGGCGGCGGTCGGCTCGCGCCGCATGCAGGCGGGTCTTCAGCCTTCCTTCAGCACCAGCTTGATCCAGGGCCGGCCGTCCTGCGCGGTGCCTGATGGCACCACCTGGAAGACCGCCTCGGAAGCCGGGATCGGCTGCCGCTTCAGCTCCGGCGTGAAGTCGCCGTTCAATCGACTGTGCCTGACGTAGCGGACCACCTGCGTGCCGGAGACGAAGGCCAGGCTCATGACGCCGTCGTCGACGGACTCGAAGGGAACGACGCGTTCGCACTGCCGGGGCTCGACGCCCAGCACCGCGCAGATG
>NZ_JBFUCB010000963.1:0-1472 GCF_056405435.1 Rhizobacter sp. P1_G5
CGGCTGTTATCGTCCTCCCCTCAAGACCGATGCGTGGCTCGCACGCTATGCCTGGACCGAACGCATCGGCGAACGCTGGTGGCCGGTGCTCGGCAGCGTCTACCTGCTGGTGGCGGTGAAGCGCGTGCGCGGCATGCGGCTGGTGGGCCTGATCCGCCAGCAGCGCACTGCCGGCCAGCGTGCGGCCACCGTCGCGAGCCACCGCACCCACCAGCGCGCCCATTCATCTTCCGAGACTCCATGACTGAAGCATCGTCCGCCGCCCCGTCCGATCAACCGCAGATCAAGCGCCCGCAGGTCTTGATCTACACCGACGGCGCCTGCAAGGGCAACCCCGGCCCTGGCGGCTGGGGCGCGTGGCTGCGCACCGGCGAGCACGAGAAGGAGATGTTCGGCGGCGAGCGCCAGACCACCAACAACCGCATGGAGCTCACCGGGGTGATCGAGGCGCTCGCGTCGCTGAAGCGCACCTGCGACGTGATCATCTACACCGACAGCGAGTACGTGCGCAAGGGCATCACCGAGTGGATCCACGGCTGGAAGACGCGCGGCTGGAAGACGGCCGACAAGAAGCCGGTGAAGAATGCCGACCTGTGGCAGCGCCTCGACGGGCTGCGCAACCTGCACCACGTCGACTGGCGCTGGGTGAAGGGCCACGCAGGCGATCCGGGCAACGAGCGCGCCGACCAGTTGGCCAACAAGGGCGTCGAGAGCGTGAGGTGAACCTGTAGCCCGGATGCCAATCCGGGACGCGTTCAAACCAGCCCGTCGAACGGCAGTATCTCCACCAGGCTGCCCGCCGCGACATCCCCCTGCCCATGCGGCAGCACCACGAGCCCGTTCGCCTCGCTCATGCTGCGCAGCACCCCCGAGCCCTGCGACCCGGTGATCGCCACCTGCCACGTTCCGTCCACGCCGCGCGAGACGATGCCGCGCTGGTACTCGGTGCGCCCCGGCCGCTTGCGGATCGCCGTCGTGCAGCGCGCCTGCAGCATCGGCAGCGGCTCGACCGCGGCGCCCGACATCGCGAGCAGCGCATCGCGCACGAAGGTGTAGAAGCCCACCATCACCGCGACCGGGTTGCCCGGCAGCCCGAACAGCACCGCCTCGCGGCCCTGGCTCGCGATGCGGCCCACCGCCATCGGCCGCCCCGGCCGCATCGCGATGCGCCAGAACAGCACCTCGCCGAGCCGCGCCATCACCGCGCGCGTGTGATCGGCCTCGCCGACGCTGACGCCGCCCGAGGTGATCACCACGTCGGCGTTCTCCACCGCATGGCGCAGCGTGGCCTCGAGCGCGGCGGGTTCATCGCGCACGATGCCCAGGTCGAGCACCTCGACGCCGAGCCGCTGCAGCATGCCCCACAGCGTGTAGCGGTTGCTGTCGTAGACGCAGCCCTCGTCGAGCGTTTCGCCGATCGAACGCAGCTCGTTGCCGGTGGAGAAGAAGGCGACGCGCGGGCGGCGCCACAC
>NZ_JBFUCB010000964.1:0-1470 GCF_056405435.1 Rhizobacter sp. P1_G5
ACGGCCACATCATTCGTGCCGTGGATGGTGACGGTGACGCTCGACGAGGTGCCATCGGCGCTCTTGCGGTGACGCTCGACGAGGTGCCATCGGCGCTCTTGACGGAGAAGGTCTCSGTCAGYGACTGGTCGGCGCGCAACGCCTGGATCGTGGCGTTGCTGTTYGCRGCTGCATAAGTCCAGGTGCCGTCGGCGGCRAGGGGGAAGGTGCCGTAGGTRCCCGCGGTGGCAGGCTGAGCCTGGAACACGGCCTGGCCGTTGTCGACGTCGGCGACGGACAGGGTGCCGCCGGCGGTCAGGTTGCCCGAGGCATTGACGGCGGTGTCTTCGGTGACGGAGCCGGAGGTCGCGCCGGAGATGACGGCAGCGTCGTTGGCGCCCTTGATGGTGACGGTGACCGACGAGCTGGTCCCGTCCGCGCTCTTGACCGAGAAGGTTTCGGTCAGCGACTGGTCGGCGCGCAGCGCCTGAACCGCGGCGTTGCTGTTGGCCGCGGTGTAGGTCCAGGTGCCGTCGGTGGCGAGTGCGAAGGTGCCGTAGGTGCCAGCGGTGGCTGTCTGAGCCTGGAACACAGCTTCGCCGTTGTCGACATCGGCGACAGACAACGTGCCACCGGTGGTCAGGTTGCCGGAAGCGTTGACAGCCGTGTCTTCGGTGACCGAGCCCGAGGTGGCGCCGGAGATGACAGCGGTGTCGTTCGTGCCCTGGATGGTGACGGTGACCGACGAGCTGGTCCCGTCCGCGCTCTTGACCGAGAAGGTTTCGGTCAGCGATTGATCAGCGCGCAGCGCCTGGACCGTGGCGTTGTTGTTGGCCGCKGCGTAGGTCCAGGTGCCRTCGGTGGCGAGCGTGAAGGTGCCGTAGGTGCCCGCGGTGGCAGGCTGAGCCTGGAACACGGCCTGGCCGTTGTCGATGTCGGCGACAGACAGCGTGCCGCCGGTGGTCAGATTGCCGGAGGCGTTGACGGCGGTGTCTTCCGTGATGGAACCGGACGTGGCACCACTGATCACGGCGACATCGTTCGTGCCGTGGATGGTGACGGTGACGCTCGAAGAAGTGCCATCAGCGCTCTTGACCGAGAAGGTTTCGGTSAGCGATTGRTCGGCGCGAAGCGCCTGAACGGCGGTGTTGCCGTTGGCCGCGGTGTAGGTCCAGGTGCCRTCGGTGGCGAGTGCGAAGGTGCCGTAGGTRCCGGCAGTGGCCGTCTGAGCCTGGAACASGGCTTGGCCGTTGTCGATGTCGGCGACGGACAAGGTGCCGCCGGTCGTCAGGTTGCCGGCGCCATTGACCGCGGTGTCTTCCGTGACAGCACCCGAGGTGGCGCCGCTGATCACGGCCACATCATTCGTGCCGTGGATGGTGACGGTGACGCTCGACGAGGTGCCATCGGCGCTCTTGACGGAGAAGGTCTCCGTCAGTGACTGGTCGGCGCGCAACGCCTGGATCGTGGCGTTGCTGTTCGCAGCTGCAT
>NZ_JBFUCB010000965.1:0-1464 GCF_056405435.1 Rhizobacter sp. P1_G5
CTGCATTGGCGCCCTGTGCGTTGTAGCTGTACACCCCGACATCGCTCTTGTAGAGGATGCTGCCCAGCGCGTTGTATTGCAGGCTCACCGTGCGCACGAGGCCGTTGATCGCAGGAGCCGCCACCGTGTAGCGCTGCAGCCGGCCCAACGCGTCGTGCTCGAAGTTCTCCGTCACCGCGCCGGTGCTGCCATCCCCGTTCGCATCGTTGCGGTTCGTCAGCCGGCCCAGGCTGTCCCACACGTAGCCGTGGTTCAGCACGTCAGTGGCGTTGCCCTTGCCTGCCGTCAGGCCGCTCGCACGGCCGGTAGTGGCTTCATAGCCCGACTTGCTCACCACCGAGCTGCTGTACCGCTGCTGCTCCAACTGGTCCCACGCGTTGCAGGCCTGCGCCTGCCACAGCACCGTGCCGGCAGGCAGCGTGACACTCGCGCCCGGCGTGCCTCCCGGGGTGCTCGGCAGCGGGCTCACCGTGACCGCGGTTGCCAGCGACACACTGTTCAGGAATCCCTTGGGCGTGTAGCCGTAGTTCACAGTGAGCCCGGTCGGCCAGGTCTGCGTCGCCTGCCGGCCGTTTGCGTCATAGCTCAGCGCACTGGCGAAGCTCGGCCCGTTGACGACGCTGGTGCGGTAGTTGATCGGCCGGCCCAATCCGTCGTACGCCCACTGCCGACTGATGCCGGTGCTGGTGCTCGTCGCGCACAGCTTGCCGATGCCCATCARGCAGCTGTCGTAGGTCCAGGTGCTCTGGTAYTCCGCCTCGATGCGCTGCGTCATCCGCCCGAGCACGTCGTAGGCCATCGTCGTCTGGCCGCCGCGCTGCTTCTGCARCGGGTTCTGCTGCCACACCGGCTGSCCMAGCGCGTCGTAGCGRTACTCGATCACCCCGGCGTCCGGGTCGRTCAGCTTGAGCTTGTTGCCMCGCACGTCGTAGCTGATCTGCACCGTGTTCTGCAGCGCGTCCTTCGWTGCCACCAAGTTGCCGAACGCGTCATGCTGGTGRACGAGTTGCGCRCCYTGCGCATCRGTGATGCGGATCGACCGGCCTTCCACGTTGCGCTCCTCGCGCCGCGTGTGGCCCTGGTCGTCGGTCGTGGTGGTGGCCAGCGCGCCGTACGCAATGCTCGACACCCGAGCCCTGCGGTTGCCGCGGGCACCGAAACTCACGCTCGGCTGGCTGCCCTGGGGGTCGGCGGTGTAGACCCGAACGGGGCGGCCCAATGCGTCGTACTCGGTGCGCGTGAGCCCCACGTCTGCACTGCCTGCGCTCGTCGACGAACCGCTGTCCAGGAAGTACGGCTGCGTCTGCACCAGCACCTGGCCCAGATCGCCGTACTCGGTGTCGGTGACGATCAGCCGGCTCGTGCCGCCGGGTTGCGTCGGTCCGTCGAAGGCTTCGGTCACATGGCGCAGCAGCCGACCTGCGCGGTCCAGGTACTTGCGGGTGAACGGGCCATTCTTGATGC
>NZ_JBFUCB010000966.1:0-1456 GCF_056405435.1 Rhizobacter sp. P1_G5
GTGCAAGGTGTTGATATGGGAAGCAAACAAGGTGAGATCATTCTTCAGCGCCTGCGTCAAGCCGGTGTACCCTTGGATTTGGCAGCGCTGTCTGCCGAATTTAACTTGATGATCTTTCTGATTACAACGGCCAGCGTAGATTCAAAGGTGGTAGTCGATTTTTATCAAAAATTGCGCTTGGCTGTCAGGAGTTCTGAGGTGAAATCGGCTCGAGCATCGACTATTTCAATATATCCAATGATTCTCGATCCGGAGATTCAGGTGGTTTCTGATTCGGCCCGATGGAAGAAAAATGAGATGGCCTATATAATAAAAAGAAACATTGACTATGTTCGGTGGCAATCTGCGCGAACGAGAGGTAGAAAGGATATTTTACTGGAGTTCATGCAGAAGGCGGTTTCTGATATTCCGGAAAAGCACCTGGAGTCCGATGTTGGGAATGCGTTGGTGGAGTTGATTCGGGGATGTCTTTGATCGGTGTTTCAGAGGGCGATCTCAAGTCTGAAGTGCAACACCAGTCGTGGGACAGTTTGCGTATCGGCTCCGGTGCTTGGCTGTTGCAGGGCGACGTGGTCACCGGTGGTGCGGCAGCACTGATTAATGACTGGGTGTGCGGCGAGAGCGAACAACCTTGGTCGAGTCGCGCAAGGCCAGTTACAGGACGCAGGGCTCAATTTCATGCTTTGAGCTACGGCAGCGATGGGCCGGCGTTCAGCGCTGGCAAGAGGGAACAATGAACGGAAAATAGGTGTTGGTATGAGAAAGCGGACGCCATTGTTTCTTTTGATTTGGCTTGCTGGGATATTTCTCACATTCGAAAGTGATGTGCTGGATTATTTCGGTCTGAGCGGAGTTGCAAGATTTCCGATCTTTATCGTTCTTATCTTGGTGCTTTCTGTGCTTGTGCTGGTCGATATTCCGAAAGTTCTTAAGACTGCGAAGGATAGATACTTTGGAGGATCTAAATAGGGTTGGCGCAACGAACCGGGCTGAGGATCTTGGGACTGGTGGGGGTGGATATGTTTGTGGTCAAGGTTCTGCCGATTGCGTTGTTCCTTCTTGGCTGTGCAAGTTTTGTCGCTGTTCTTTTCTTGAATTGGCGTCTTCTTGATGCACAGCGGGCCGCCAAGATGGGTATCTGGCAGCGTCTGCGAATTGCTGGAATTGGTCCTTTGTCTCTGTTTCAAGAAGCACGCTGGCCGGATGAAAATTGCCGGCGTTATGTGAGGGGTATCCGTTTTTCTTTGCTGGTGAAATTTATTTCATTCTCCCTGGCTGCACTTCTTGTGTGGCTCTATTCGCTATTTGGTGTGATTCGATAGGTGATCTAGGTAGACCGGCTCCGAAGCCAATTGCTCTATCCCTCAATGAAGGAATTCCAATGATGCCCATCAAATCGCCCATCGCATTTCTGTCCAGCCTGATCGCAGGACTGGTCATGCAGGTCGCACCGTTG
>NZ_JBFUCB010000967.1:0-1455 GCF_056405435.1 Rhizobacter sp. P1_G5
CCGGCATCCCGGCGACCTTCATGGTCGCGCAGGCGGCGCACGAATCCGGCTGGGGCCGGCACGAGAYCAGGAACGCCGACGGCAGCAGCTCGTTCAACCTGTTCGGCATCAAGGCCGGCAAGGACTGGAGCGGCCCGACGACGACCGTCACGACCACCGAGGTCGTCAACGGCCAGTCGCGCAAGGTGCAGGCCAAGTTCCGCGCCTACGGCAGCTACGAGGAATCGTTCAAGGACTACGCGAAGCTGATGAAGGACAACCCGCGCTACGCGAAGGTGGTGTCGGCGGGCAGTTCGGCCCAGGGCTTCGCGAACGGGCTGCAGCGCGCGGGGTACGCGACCGACCCCGAGTACGCGAAGAAGCTGACCAACATGATCAACACGACGCTGCGCCTGCAGCGCGCCACCGCGTGAGCGAAGGACAAGACGCATGAGTTCTTCCGCACTACTGGGCATCGGCACGCGGGCGATGTTCGCCAACTACGCGGCGCTGCAGGCCACCGGCAACAACATCGCGAATGCCAACACCGAGGGCTATTCGCGCCAGCAGGTGGTGCTGGAGACCGCGAAGGGCCAGTTCACCGGCGCCGGCTTCTTCGGCAAGGGCGTCAACGTGGCCTCGGTCACGCGCTCGTACAACAGCTTCCTGACGACGCAGGCCTCGGCCACCAAGGCCACCGCCGCCGGCGACGCCGCGCGCGCCGAGCAGCTCAAGCAGGTCGAGGCGGTGTTCGGCACCGGCAAGTCGGGCGTCGGCTACTCGGCCGGCGCGCTGCTGAACGCGTTCGTCGACGTCGCGAACCAGCCCGCCGATTCATCGGCACGCCAGGTGGTGATCGCCCGCGCGAAGGAGCTGGCCGACAAGTTCGCCGCGGCCGGCGACCAGCTGCAGAGCCTGCAGACCGGCATCACGCAGGACATCAAGAGCTCGGTCGACACCGTCAACAACCTGGCCCAGCAGGTGGGCAAGCTGAACGAGCAGATCCAGGCGCTGAACGGCACCGGCCAGCCGCCGAACGACCTGCTCGACAAGCGCGACAACCTGATCAGCCAGATCAGCGGCTACATCGGCGTGACGACGATCAAGGCCGACAACGGCAGCGTCGGCGTGTTCGTCGGCGGCGGCCAGGCGCTGGTGCTGGGCGCCAACGCGAACAAGCTGACGACGGTGGCCGACACGTATGACCCGTCGAAGGTGCAGCTCGGCATCAGCGTCGGCAGCGGGCTGTCGTCGATGATTCCGCAGGAGGCGCTGTCCGACGGTTCGATCTCCGGCATGCTGCGCTTCCAGAACGACGACCTGGTCGATGCGCGCAACCTGCTCGGCCAGATGGCCGCGGCGATCAGCGGCGCGGTCAACCAGCAGCAGTCGCTCGGCCTCGACATGGGCCGGCCGGCCGGCCCCGGATCGCCGCTGTACTCGGTGGGCGCGCCGCGCTCGCTGCCGGCCGCGAGC
>NZ_JBFUCB010000968.1:0-1450 GCF_056405435.1 Rhizobacter sp. P1_G5
GGTGCAGGCCGGCCAGCGAGGGCAGCGGCTGCAGCCGCTCGCCGAAATGCAGCCGCAGCGCCTCGAGCAAGGCCTGCTGCCGCCCGGCATAGACGCCGCGCATCCGGCGCACGTGGCGCGCCAGGTGGCCTTCGGCGATGAAGTCGGCCAGCGCCGCCTGGTTGATCGCCGGGACATGCCAGTTGCTCGCCAGCCGCGTGGCCACCAGCGCCGGCACCGCCCAGTGCGGCGCGACGACGAAGCCGACGCGCAATGCCATGAACATGCTCTTCGCGAAGGTGCCGACGTAGAAGACGCGCCGGCCGCGATCGAGCGTCTGCAGCGCGTCGAGCGGCCGGCCGCCGAGGCGGAATTCGCCGTCGTAGTCGTCCTCGATCACCAGCGCGTCGGCCTGCTGGGCATGCGCGAGCAACGCGGCCCGGCGCGCCGCCGACAGCGTCACGCCCAGCGGCGACTGGTGCGACGGCGACACGCTGATCAGGTCGATGCGGTCCGGCAGGCGGTCCACGCAGAGGCCGTGCTCGTCCACCGGCACGTCGTGCAGGCGGGCGCCGGCCTGCGCGAACGCGACACCGAGCGGCGGGTAGCCCGGGTTCTCCAGCGCGATCGTCGTGCGGCCGGGCGCCACCAGGCAGCGGGCCAGCAGGTCGAAGGCCTGTTGCGCACCGGCGGTGACGACCACCGCATCGGCATCGCAGGCCACCGCCCGCGCGTGCGACACGTGCCGCGCGATGGCTTCGCGAAGGCGCGGGTCGCCTTGCGGATCGCTGCCGGCGCCGCTGGCGCGCGACGCGGCGCGCAGCGCACGGGCAGTGAGGCGCCGCCAGACGTCGAACGGGAACTGGCGCTGGTCGGGGTAGCCGATGCGGAAGTCGAAGCGCAGCGGGGGCGACGGGCGTGCGGGTGCGCTGTCGCGCCAGGGCGCCGCCAGCTTGTGGGCCAGCGACGCGCCTGCGGCGTCGCCCGCCGGGCCGCCGTGGCGCGCCGAGACGTAGGTGCCGGAGCCGTGCCGGCCTTCGACATAGCCTTCGGCGAGCAGCAGGTCGTAGGCGGCCAGCGCGGTGCTGCGCGACACGCCGGCCAGCCCGGCGAGCTCGCGCGTGGCGGGCAGGCGGGCGCCCGCTGCGAGGCGGCCGTCGACGATGGCGGCGCGCAGCTGGTGGTGCAGTGCCTGCTGCACGTTGCCCGAGCCGCGCGCAGGCAGCTCGAGGCGCAGGTCGAAAAGTGGCTTGCTCATCCTGGCAGAAAGTGGATCTGGAAACGAACCACATTGAACGGCATCCTGAGGCCATCGACAAGACCCTGGAGCCCACGATGAACCACCCGATCTGTGCCACCTGCGGCACCCAGTTCGCGCTGTCGGCCGTGCCGCCGCAGCGCTGCCCCGTGTGCGAGGACGAGCGCCAGTACGTCGGCTGGAAGGGCCAGCGCTGGACGACACGGGCCGAGC
>NZ_JBFUCB010000969.1:0-1449 GCF_056405435.1 Rhizobacter sp. P1_G5
GGCCTATATTTGACAATTTGTGATGGAGKGAAGAGTAGAAGTCCGACTGTTCGATGCTGGCTTCGAGTGTCTTGAGGCTCAAGATGTGATCGAGCAATGCCGCCTGAGGCATCAGATTTTCCTTGGACGTTGGCCATCGACGCAAAACATGATCGAGGAACAGAATTATTTCGCCCGATCTCCAGTCGGAAACATCTCCCAGAGACAATGCTTCGATGATCTCTCGAGGACCGCTGAACTGCATCAGAGTTTCAAGAGGCGAAAGAGGAAGAGATCCTCTGCGGCACAATAATTCTATTCGCGGCAGTCTGTCCAAGGTTTGCAAGCGGCGGATCATCGCCTTGTCGATATCCGTGATCGAGGGGGCATTGAATATCAAAGGCACGGATGCGCCCGACAGGTTGAGGAGTTCAAGAAAACGGCTTAAGTCGTTCTCCGGCGGATTGTTCAGAATCTTCTGCAGGAGTTCCGGAAGCCAGGTGACCAATTCGTCGAAGGCGGCGGGATTCGTGACCCCCCACGCCAGGGCGGGCCCGCTCGAAGCGTACGGGCATTGCAGATCCAGTAAAACTGTTCCTGGGGGCGCCACCAAGTCCTTGCGGCGCGCATCGCGTTGGCCACGCAAAGTGATGAGTTGCCCTCTTTTGGAAAAGTGATGGAACGCGGAGAAATCGGCAGACAGCAGATTGGGAGCGTCGATGATCTCGATGGTTGCGGCCGAGTCCGGATCCGGGGCCGAAAAATTCGCAAGATCCTGAGGTACCGACGGCATGTAGGGTGGCAATATGAGGGTGCGAATATGTGTCCTCAACAACAGAGCTTGTTCCCTGAATAGATTCCATAAATCCGGTGGCGCCCGCTCGATCTCATTGTGCGACCACGCTTCCAGGTTCAAGGTGGCTCCGGCGAGTGCAGAATATATTTTCTCAGCCGATATTATAGATCCAATACCTATTGAATTAGATAAATATTTGGACAGCAGTGGGTACTGAGGCGCGACGGGTATTGTGTTGTCTGATGGAATTGGATTGGTGGAGGGCTGGGACTGACCCAGCGAAACAGGATTGGGCGGAGATCTGACTCCGAAATCCGATGGGGAGCCGATCGAGAGGAAGAACTGCGATGTATCTGAAGAGCGAAGTATCCGGGCAAACATTCCCCTCAATTCACTCCAGCCCGAAAGGGCTGTCAAGTGCTTCCATTTCTTGTGCTCTTGCTCGAATTTCAGGCAGATCAGCTCGGTTGCATAGGCAAGCCAGGATTTGTTGTGGTATTCGACGAGACCCTTGCAAAGAGCGTCCAGCAAACGTTGCCTTTGTCCAAAAACAATATCTCTCCGACCTTGATGGAGTTCTCTGTGAATGGAGGCCGTCCAGCTTGAATCTACGATGATATGAATCAGCAAAGATATTTCGACCGGAGTCAGGCTCTTGATATGTGAGATCGCAG
>NZ_JBFUCB010000970.1:0-1440 GCF_056405435.1 Rhizobacter sp. P1_G5
GTGGTCCGCCTGCGGTGAGGTGTAGGCGGCGACCAGCCGGCCCCGGGAGTCGAAGAGCTCGGCGCGGTTGGCCGAGGTCTGGCCGCGCAGCGCCGCCAGCGTCTCGCCGGCCGCGGCTGCATTGCCGAACGCCAGCGCCGCGGCCGTGCCTTCGGCCATCACGGCGGCCAGCGCCTGCATCTGCTGGCGCGCGGCCAGTTGCTGTTCGGCGATCTGCCGCCCGACCTGCCAGCTTCCGAGCGCCAGCAGCCCGCAGGCGAGGCTCACCGCGAGCAGCAGGACCGTCTTGCGGCGCAGCGGCAGGTGCTGCCGGCCGAACCAGCGCGAGGCGAGGGCCAGCACGTTCTTCGAGAGGCGCTGCAGTCGCTGCATCACGGCGCCTTGTCCTGGTTGACGGTGCGGGCGAGTCGCAGCAGTTGCGGCGAAAGCACCAGCTGGGTGCGTTCGGCCTGCGTCAGGTTGATGTCGAACTGCATGCGCTGGTCGCCTGCGAACAGGCGGATCGTGCCGCCGCTGCGCAGGAAGGCCGGATCGTCACCGACCGTCAGGACCGGCAGCGATGCGGCCGCCTGCAGCAGCGCGTTGCGGCTTTCCGTCGTGCTGGCGACGTACAGCAGGTCGCAGCGCGCGACATCGGCCGCGCCGGGCCCGATGCGACGCAGCCGCACCGGCCGGCCGCGCACCATCGTGCCATCGGCCGACGAGAACGCTCCGTACAGCGAATCGCCGGCCGACACGCACAGCCGGAACGCGTCTGCCGGCGCGCTGTCGGGCCAGGTGACGTAGCGCGCGAAGTTCAGCGTGAAGGCCACCCGGATCGGGTCGATCTGCGCCGTGTCGACCTGGGCCGATGTGACGCACAGGGACACGGCACACAGGATGGCGACGAGGCCGCGCCGCAGGGTCTGCGTCGTTGTTCCGGGAGCGGCGGCGTGTTTCAGTGGGCTTCCTGGCAGGGCGGCATCGAAGACGACCGGGGGAGATCATCTTGCCATGGGGCGCGAAGAGGCCAGGCCGGTGCCGCCGGTCATGGCGTGGCAAGGCTGTTCCCTTGCGATGCGAGCGTGAAATGGAAGGTCGTGCCTTCGCCCGGCAGCGAGCTCACCCAGATGCGCCCGCCGTGGCGTTCGACGATCTTCTTGCACAGCGTGAGCCCGATGCCGGTGCCGTCGTAGCGCGAGCGGCTGTGCAGTCGCTGGAACAGCACGAAGACCCGCTCGAAGTGGGCCGGCGCGATGCCGATGCCGTTGTCGCTGATGCTGAACTGCCACCCGTCCCCTTCGCGCCGGACTCCCACGTGCACCCGTGGGCCCGGACCGTTGCGGAACTTGATCGCATTGCCGATCAGGTTCTGGAACAGCTGCACCAGCTGCGTCTGGTCGGCCGCCACGGCCGGCAGTTCGTCGCATGTCACGCTGGCCTGGCTCTCCTGGATGGCGA
>NZ_JBFUCB010000971.1:0-1433 GCF_056405435.1 Rhizobacter sp. P1_G5
CCCGAGAACATCTGCACCTGGCTCAGCTGCCCGTACATCGTGGCGCGCAGCAGCTGGCGCACGCGGTTGGAGCGGTCGGCGGCGGCCAGGTCGTCGACCAGCGCGACGCCGGCGCGCAACGCGCTGTCGGCCTCCTTGAACTTGCCGGTGAAGCCGAGCACCGCGCCTTCGCGCTGCCGGACGATGGCCGCTTCCTGCTGGGCGTCGCGGTACACCGCAGCGTGCGGCTGCCGCTCGGCGAGCACCGGCGACAACAGCTCGATGGCGCGGCCGTAGCTCTTCATCGCACCCTGCGGATCGCCGAGGCTGGCGAGCCCCGGGCGGCCCTGGATGTCGCCGATGTTGCGATAGCCGGTCGCCAGCTCGACCTGCAATGCCGGTTCGTTGCGGGCTTCGACGGCCAGGCCTTCGAGGTAGGCGAGCCCGTTCTCGACCAGCAGCTTGCGTGCCGGCGTCGAGCCGGGCAGTGTGCGGATCGCATCGTGCATCGGCACCATCATCGTGTTGGCCAGCTTGCGCACGCTCGCGAAGTGCCGCTCGGCGCGCTCGCGCTGCCGGTGCGCTTCATAGGCCTGGTAGCCGGCGAATGCCATGCCGGCGAGCAGCGCCAGGTTGGCCAGCATCACCGCGCCGACCGCCGCGCGGTGGCGCAGCACGAAGCGCCCGGCACGGTAGCTCCAGGCGCCGCGGCGCGCCTGCACCGGCAGCCCTTCGAGGTGGCGGAACAGGTCGTCGGCCACGGCCTCGGCCGAGGCATAGCGGTGCAGTGGATCCTTGCGCAGCGCCATCAGCACCACCGCGTCGAGGTCGCCTTCGAGCTGGCGCCGCTGCGCGCGGGCCAGCGCCCGGCTCGGGCGCACCGGTTCGGTGTCGCAGATGGCGCGCGTCAGCGCGTAGTTGTCCTCGGTCGCGCGGCCGTACGGGCTCGCCTGGGTCAGCAGGCGGTACAGCACCACGCCCAGCGAGTAGATGTCGCTCGCCGCGCCGACCGGCCCGCCGCGCACCTGCTCCGGGCTCGCGTATTCCGGCGTCAGCACGCGCATCGCGGTGGCGGTGCGCTCGGCGCTGCCCGCGTCCAGGCGCTTGGCGATGCCGAAGTCGACCAGCTTCACGACGCCGTCGCGCGACACCAGGATGTTGCCGGGCTTCAGGTCGCGGTGCACCACACCCTGGCGATGCGCATGGTCCACCACCAGGCAGACGCTGCGGAACAGGCGCAGCCGGGCGTCCAGCGGCAGCGCGTGGGCCTCGCAGTAGCGGTCGATCGGCAGGCCGCCGTCGACCAGGTCCATCACGACGTAGTGCACCCCGTCGGCCGACACGCCGGCGTCCAGCAACTTCGCGAGGTTGGGGTGGTCCAGCGCGGCCAGGATGCGCCGCTCGGCATGGAAGCGGTCGAGCAGGAAGGCGGTGTCGGCCCCTTCGCGCACCAC
>NZ_JBFUCB010000972.1:0-1432 GCF_056405435.1 Rhizobacter sp. P1_G5
AGTCTGTCTGGCTCGCGCTCTGCTGCGCGATGATGTCGCGGTCAGGTGCGAGCTGGTTCATGCGCAGCAGCTCACCGGCGGAAAACAGGTGATTGCGCAACACTTGGCGAGAGGCTTCGTCCAACGGCGCAATTTTTGTTTCTCCGCCTTCCGAGATGACGGAGATGATCGAATCGGCATCGATGCCGCGGTCATCCAGCAGGTCGGGACTGTGACTGGTCACCAGAACTTGTGTTTGGTTGGAGGCATGAACCAGCACCTCGCGCAGGGCAGCGCTGGCCGCTGGATGCAGCGCAGTTTCAGGCTCTTCGATACCGATCAGCGTCGGGGAGTAGTCGACGTTGCTTTGCAGCAAGGCGGTCATCACGCCAAGCGCTCGCAGCGTGCCATCGGACATGTTCTGCGCCAGAAACTTCCAAGGGTGCTTGGCGCCGGCCATTTCCTGTCGAAACTCCAGCGTTTCCATGGGTCCGATGGACTTGCGCTCCATGCCATGCACCATTGGAACCACCGACTGAAGATACTCTTCGATGGTCTTCACACGATCGGGCGCGACGCGCTCCAGATGGCCGATCACACTGGCGATGTTCTCGCCAACGGGCTTGAGCAGGCGACCATCCTGCGGCTTTTGGAGTTCCCGCATCAGCTTGGGATTCAGGTTGTAAAAACCCATCGCTGTCAACGCATCGAATACAGGCCTGAATGCCGTGAAGCCCGATGCAGCTACCAAGGCGAGTCGGTCCGCCGTCACGGCTGGGAAGGTGGATTCGCTGCTGTCGCGCAGCTGACCTTTGGACATCCGAAAGAAGGGGCCTTTCCCGATCCCGGTGATGACGCACTCTTCATGCTGCACCTCATAGCTGCCGCTTGCCATCGCGCCGATGTCGAAGGCATATCGTCCCTCGCGACCATCTCGCAGGCGAAACTCAAGCCGAATGCCGAAATGCGTCGGATGACCACTGGAGCGGCGGCGCACTTCGTTCAAGCCGCCACGCTCGTTGATGGCGCTGTCCAAGGATCCAGCCAGGGCGTCTCGAACAAAGTGCAGCGCGTCCAGAAAGTTGCTTTTCCCGGCGCCGTTATGACCGACCAGGTAAGTCAGAGGATGCAGGCGCACATCGCAATGTCCGATGCTCTTGTAGTTGCGCAGCACCACACGTCGAATGCAAACGGTCTGGGGCATGTAAACCTCTCTGTCTTGAAGGAGTCGTGACGAACGTGCTCGCCGGGCATGTTCGCTACGCGTGTGCCCGGGGACTCGACACAAGGCTGGCGAACCTTACTCGAGGTTCTGCACCTGCTCCCGCAACTGCTCGATCGCGACCTTCATCTCCACCGAGATGTTGGTCAGCTCCAGCGTCGAGGCCTTCGAGCCCAGCGTGTTGGCCTCGCGCAGCAGCTCCTGGATCAGGAAGTCGAGCCGCTTGCCGAC
>NZ_JBFUCB010000973.1:0-1431 GCF_056405435.1 Rhizobacter sp. P1_G5
GCCCGAACTGACCTCGTCCGAGGTTCACGCAGAGTCCTGCGTTCTTGCCGACCGCTTGGAGCGAGAACTGGCCGACTGCAGGACAGAGAGCGGAAAGCCGGCGAGCATGCTTGTCGACAAGCGGCTCGGCGGAGCGCACGAAGTCGCCAGCTACATCAAGCTGGCCGAGGAAACAGGCCGCAAGATCGAGCTCTGCGACATCGATGCCCCGCTGCAAAGTTCGCTCCTCGGCGTCCTGCAAAGACCGCCAGGCGGCG
The DNA here is from genome assembly GCF_056405435.1 of Rhizobacter sp. P1_G5. NCBI lineage: Bacteria > Pseudomonadati > Pseudomonadota > Betaproteobacteria > Burkholderiales > Sphaerotilaceae > Rhizobacter > Rhizobacter sp. P1_G5. The sequence continues at coordinate 258 of NZ_JBFUCB010000973.1, forward strand.
ACGACCCGCGCCCCCCCTACGCCGCGGTCAGCGCCGGTTTCTCCGCCATCCGCAGCAATCGTCTCGACGTCATCGACAAATTCTTGGCCAAGCCACAGCTCGGCACCTATCATCTTTACGGCACGTCCGCGACCGGCGCCAAAATTCCTGTTGCGACCGTCGCGACGGGCGAGCTGACGATCCATGATCCGGAGAAGTACGCGGAGATCATGAATCCCGCGAACTCGTCGCCAGGTGACATCGGCGACCAAAGGATCGACGACGAGACCATCGAGCAATTGACGCAAGGGATGCCCGCATCCCTCAAGGAGAACGCTCGCGATGCGCTGCAGGAATACCGTGGCATGTCGTGGTCGGAAGCGCTGCAAGCCCACAGCACACTGAAGTGACAGGATCTGGAGATGACTCAACTCAAAGGCGAAGCCGCCCTGGCTTTTCACAAGCAGCTCAAGCAACGAGCGGCGGAGGATCGTGCGGCGCGCCTCCAGGCCGCCAAGGCACAGGCCGAATTGAGCGGCAAGGAACCCTTCGATCTGCACAAGCTCGAAAGGCTTTGCGACACGACTGAACGCGGCCGCCTTGTCGACGTGGCGGAGCGGACGTCCATCTACGAGTACATGTACTACGTCGAGCATCCACAGGCCCAGCGGCTGGATGCCTTCGCCAGCAGCCTGAGCGAGATCGAGAAGTGGTCGTGATGCCTCGAACGTAGGCGGGTGGGCTGGCGGTGTCGGTCGGCTCGATCACCCGGGCACCTCACCTCCTGCGAAGTCTGCCGTGTCGACGCTCGCCGGATGATGGGGCGAGGGTCAGCGCAGCGCGGCGAGGACGCGGTCGACCATCACTCCGGATTGGCCGAGGTAATTGGCGGGGTCGCACAGCGCGGCGAGCGCGTTGCGATCCAGATGCTTGTTGATCTCCGGATGCTCGGCCAGCAGGTCGAGCAGGGGTCGCTGTTGCTTGACCGCTTCGCGGCAGATGTCGTAGACGAGGTCGTGCGCGTACTCGCGCCCGATGTACGGCCCGAGACCCATCATGACCGCCTCGCTCATSACSAGGCCGTGGGTCATGTCGATGTTKCGGCGCATCGCGTTGGCGTCGACTTCCAGCCCTTCGAGCACGAAACGCGCCTGCTTGAGCGCCCCCGCCATCAGGCAGAACGACTCGGGCAGCA
>NZ_JBFUCB010000974.1:0-1428 GCF_056405435.1 Rhizobacter sp. P1_G5
GTTCTCGATCTCCATCGGGCAGTCCTCGCTGAACGGCGCGCGCGCGATGCCGCCATGCGCGTTGGCGAACGAGTTCAGCCACACCAGCCGCTCGCCGGCGACGATCTCGCGGTAATTGAAGCGGCCCCACATCGTCGGTGCGCCGTCGAAATGCATCGCGTAGTGGAAGAAGCCGCCGGGCTGGAATTCGAAGCGGCGCACCTCGATCGTGCAGCCCTTCGGGCCCCACCACTTCTGCAGTTGCGCCTGCTCGCTCCAGGCCTTCCAGACCACCGCGCGCGGTTGGCGGAACTCGCGGGTGATGACGAAACTCGTCGGATCAGGGTTTGCGGACATGGCGTTTTCCTTTCGGTATCGGTTTGGAGGTGGATTGCAGGAAGGCATCGAGTCGGTCGAAGCTGTCTTCCCACAGCGCGCGGTACGGGGCGACCCATTGCGCCACGTCCTGCAGCCGCGCCGCCTCGAGCCGGCACGGCCGCGTCTGCGCGGCACGGCTGCGCGAGATCAGCCCGGCACGCTCCAGCACCTTCAGGTGCTTCGAGATCGCCGGCTGCGACAGCGCGAACGGCTCGGCCAGTTGGTTGACCGTCGCCTCGCCGTTTGCCAACCGCGCCAGCATCGCCCGGCGGGTCGGATCGGCCAGCGCGGCAAAGGTCAGGTCGAGGGGATCGGAAACCGTCGCGGAGTCCATCACATAGCCTTCTCTTTATATAACCTTATGGCAATATAAAGAGCGTTCCGGCGCCTGTCAACCCGGCATGCGCCGGGCAGGTTCAGCGCAAGGCGTTCGCCATCACCGACAGCGCATTGAGGCTGCGGATGGCCTCATGCACCGTGCCGCACACGACCGAGATCGTCTCTGCATCCTCGCGCTGCACGGCTGGCCACAGCGCGAACGCATCGGCCAGCGCCGGCGTCTGGCATTGCACAYGCAGCGTCGGCGCGGCGGGCAGTCGCCACGGCGCGCGCGGTGCAGCCGCCACGCCCTGCACCGCCTCGCGCGCCGCCGCCTCGATCGCCTCGCGCGACTGCGCCGGCGACAACGAGCGCCCGCTGCGCGCGCCTTCGGACCATTTGACGACAGTGCTCGCCACACCCGGCAGCAACGCCGCCACCTCGGCCGCCATCACGTCGCAGCCGCTGGCCATCAGCACCGGCACGCCGAATTCGCCGGCCAGCGCGGCATACAAGCCGATCTCGCCGAGCTCCAGCCCGCCCAGCCACACCCGCGCGAACGCAAAACTGTTCGTCGTATGCGCCAGCACGCCGCGGGTCTTCGAACGCGAATGCCAGCCCACCATCAGCACGCCGTCGACGCCCTGGTCGACGCCGGCCATCATCCCGAGCTGCCGCGGCTTGCCCTGGATCAGCAGCGCCCGTGGATCGATCTCGTCGGCCAGCAGGTTGCCGAAGTGCCCATGCGAATCG
>NZ_JBFUCB010000975.1:0-1425 GCF_056405435.1 Rhizobacter sp. P1_G5
GGTGCGGGCGGCACGGGGGCACGACCTGATCGTCACCAGCGGCGGCGTGTCGGTCGGCGAAGAAGATCACCTGCGCCCTGCCGTGCAGGCCGAAGGGCGGCTCGACCTGTGGCAGATCGCGCTCAAGCCGGGCAAGCCGCTCGCGTTCGGCAGCGTGCGGCGTGGCGCTTCCTCCGGCGCGGGCGAAGCCTGGTTCATCGGCCTGCCGGGCAACCCGGTGTCGAGCTTCATCACCTTCCTGCTGGCGGTGCGGCCGGTGCTGCTGCGGCTGCAAGGGGCCGCGGCCGGGATGCCGGCCGGTGTGCCGATGCGCGCCGATTTCGCATGGCCGAAGCCGGACCGGCGCCGCGAGTTCCTGCGCGTGCGCCGCACGGCCCAGGGCGGGCTGGACYTGTTCCCGAACCAGGGCTCGGGCGTGCTGAGCTCCGCGGTGTGGGGCGACGGCTTGGTCGACAACCCACCCGGCCAGGCGATCGCGGTGGGCGACACGGTGCGCTACGTGCCGTTCTCGGAGTTGCTCGCATGAAGCTGCGTGTCCGCTATTTCGCGTCGCTGCGCGAGTCGCTGGGCAGCGGCGAGACGCTGGAGCTGCGAGACGGCGTCGACGTGGGCGCGGCGCGCGACGCGCTGATCGCGCTTGACGCGCGCCACGCGGCGGCGCTGGCGCGAACCCGGGCGGTGCGCTGCGCGCTCGACCAGGTGCTGTGCGACGAAGCCGCGCGGTTGCACGACGATGCCGAGCTGGCCTTCTTTCCGCCGGTGACCGGAGGCTGACATGGGCTCCACGCGCGTCTCGATCCAGACCGAAGACTTCGACCTCGGTGCCGAGGTGGCCCGCCTGCGCACCGGTGACGGTGGCGTCGGCGCGGTGGTCGCGTTCGTCGGCACGGTGCGCGACCGCAGCGACGGCGCTGACGTGAGCCGCATGGAGCTGGAGCACTACCCCGGCATGACCGAGACCTCGATCGACGCGATGATCGATGCGGCGCTGGCCCGCTTCGACATCCGCGCCGCGCGCGTGATCCACCGCGTCGGCGTGCTCGATGCGCAGGACCAGATCGTGCTGGTGGCCGTCACGTCGGCGCACCGCGGCCAGGCCTTCCAGGCCTGCGAGTTCCTGATGGACTACCTGAAGACGCAAGCCCCGTTCTGGAAGAAGGAGCACACGCCGCAGGGCGCGCGCTGGGTCGATGCCCGCAGCCACGACGATGCCGCGCTGCAGCGCTGGGGCATCGCGAGCGGAAACCTCGCGCCATGACGACCGGCGTCGGTGCGGGCATCACGTGGCTGCAGGTGCTGGCCGTCGCCACCGGCGCGGTCTTCGGCGCGCTGCTGCGCTGGTGGGCCGGGCTGTGGCTGAACGCGCAGTGGGCGGGTTTTCCGCTCGGCACGCTGCTCGTCAACTGTGCCGGCGGGCTGCTGATC
>NZ_JBFUCB010000976.1:0-1414 GCF_056405435.1 Rhizobacter sp. P1_G5
ATTCGATCCTGCAGTTCTCGACCATCATCGGCAGCTACCTGTTCGCGATGGGCATCGGCTCGTACCTGTCGCGCTTCTTCGAGCGGCAGATCATTGCGCACTTCCTGCGCATCGAGCTGCTGGTGGGGCTGGTCGGCGGGCTGATGCCGCTCGCGCTGTTCGCGCTGCAGACGCTGGCCGCACCGTCGTTCCGCTTCGCGCTGTATGCGCTGGTGCTGCTGGTGGGCACGCTGGTGGGGCTGGAGATCCCGCTGGTGATGCGCATCCTGAAGCRCCACTTCCGCGAACGCTATGCGCTGAAGGACCTGGTCTCGCAGGTGCTGACCTTCGACTACCTCGGCGCGCTGGTCGTCGCGATCGCGTTCCCGCTGCTGTTCGTGCCGCAGCTCGGGCTGATCCGCACCGGCGCGTTCTTCGGGCTGCTGAATGCCGCGGTCGCGGTGTGGGCGCTGTGGCTGTTCAGGGGCGAGCTGCGGCGCTGGGGCCTGCATGYGCTCGCGTGCGGCGGCGTCATCGCCGCGCTGCTCGCGGCCTTCGCCGGCGCGGAGCGCGTCAGCAGCTGGGCCGAGGACCGCTTCTACGCCGACCGCATCGTCTACAGCGCGAGCAGCGCCTACCAGCGCATCGTCGTCACCTCGAGCAGCGTCGGCGTGCGGCTGTTCCTGAACGGCAACCTGCAGTTCCACTCGCGCGACGAGTACCGCTACCACGAGGCGCTGGTGCACCCGGCGATGGCCGGCCACGGCGCGCCGCGCCAGGTGCTGGTGCTGGGCGGCGGCGACGGCATGGCGGTGCGCGAGATCCTGAAGTACCCCGGCGTCGAGCAGGTCACGCTGGTCGAGCTCGACCCGCACATGACGACGCTGTTCGCGCAGTCGCCGATGCTGCGCGCGCTGAACGCCGATGCGCTGCATTCGCCGAAGCTGCGCATCGTCAACGCCGACGCCTTCGCGTGGCTGGAGCAGAACCCGGGCGCGTTCGACGTGATCGTCATCGACTTCCCCGATCCGACCAATTTCTCGATCGGCAAGCTCTACACCACCGGCTTCTACCGGCTGGTGGAGCAGCATCTGAACGCGAGCGGCTACGCGGTGGTGCAGACCACCTCGCCGCTGATCGCGCGCAAGAGCTTCTGGACGGTGGCGACCACGCTGGAGGCCGCCGGCCTGCAGGTGACGCCGTACCACGCGCACGTGCCGAGCTTCGGCGAATGGGGATTCATCCTCGCGAGCCGCCGGCCGTACCGCATGCCGACGCAGCTGCCCGAGGGGCTGCGCTTCATCAGCCTCGGTGGGCTGCCGGCGCTGTTCGATTTCCCGATCGACATGGCGCGCGTGCCGGCCGACGTGAACCGGCTGTCGAACCAGGTGCTGGTGCAGACCTTCGAGGACGAATGGGGCAAGGTGCACCAGTG
>NZ_JBFUCB010000977.1:0-1412 GCF_056405435.1 Rhizobacter sp. P1_G5
TCTGAAAACAGGAGAAGACTTCAAGCGCAGCGTCAAGAAGGCTTTCGAGCGCATCCCGAAGCTGTTGAGCCCGAAGGAGAGCAGGGACAGCGCCCCCTCCTCCCCGCCCGAGAAAAAAGACTAGGACCCCAGCGCCTGCGCCACATACCGCGTCACCTTCGGCGGCGACTGCTCCACATGGAAGCCCAGCCGCCGTTCGCGCAGTTCCAGGTCGAACACCGTCATCCGGTCGAAGTGCCGCAGATGCTCGGCCCATGATTCGTTGACGAACTGCTCGACGTAGAGCGACGGGTCCGAGGTGTCGCGGAACAGGCTCCACGACAGCACGCCGCGGCGCAGGCAGCTGCTGCGCCGCTCCTGCATCACGTGCAGGAACTCGCCCACGCGCACCGGGTCGATCCGGTACTCCACCGCGATCAGCACCGGCCCGTCGTGCGGGTCCAGCGGCAGCGCGGTCACCGGCGGGCGCAGCGGGTTCTCCGTCGCGTTGGCCGGCGTCAGGTCCTCCTCGGCCACCGCCGAGAGCCGCACCCGCCGCGTCAGCAGCAGTGCCACGCAGCCCATCGCCGCCGCGCCCATCAGGCTGCTGCGCAGGTCGCTCATTGCCGCCACCTGGCCCCACAGCGCCGCACCGGCCGCGCTGCTGCCCATCAGCGCCATCTGGTAGATCGACATGCCGCGCGCCCGCACCCAGTCGGGCAGCGCGAGCTGCGCCGACACCGTCAGCGAATTGGCCACCGAGATCCACGCCGCACCGGCCACCGCCATCGCGCCCGCCGCCACCGCCACGTTCGGCGCCAGCGCCACCACCACCATCGCGAGCGCCTGCACGAACGAGCCCCAGCGCACCAGCTCGTCCGAGCCCAGGCGCTGGCGGATGCGCGGCAGGTTCAGGGCCGCGGCGATCGCGCCGGCGCCCATCGACGCCAGCAGCAGCGTGAAGGTGCCCGCGCCGCCGCCATGCAGGTGCTTGGCCACCAGCGGCAGCAGCGCGAGCAGCGCCGTCGACTGCAGGAAGAAGATCGACACCCGCAGCAGCACCACGTGCATGCGCGCCGATTCGCGCACGTACTGCACGCCGACGCGGATCGCGCCGAGGAAGCGCTCGCCCGGCAGCGTGCTCGCCTTCTGCTCGCGCTTCCAGCGGCTGATCGTGAAGGCCGCGCCGATCGACAGCAGCGCGTTCAGCACGAACACCCACGCGCTGCCAGCGCTCGCGATGATCGCGCCGGCCAGGATCGGCCCGATGATGCGCGACGCATTCATCGCGATGCCGTTCAGCGCCAGCGCCGACGGCAGCTGCGAGCGCGGCACCAGTTCCGGCACGATGGCCGCGAACACCGGCCAGCGCATCGCGAGGCCGATGCCGTTCGCGAAGGTCAGCACCAGCAGCAGCGGCGCGTTCATCGCAT
>NZ_JBFUCB010000978.1:0-1411 GCF_056405435.1 Rhizobacter sp. P1_G5
GACGAGGGCGATGCGGTCGCCGTGAAGCACCGGCGCATCCAGGCCGCGCAGGACAGCGCGGATGCGAAGAAGGGCCCCACCGACAAGCAGAAGAGCAAGGCACCGGTGCAGGCCGGTGCCCGTGAGYAGCCGGCCCGGCTGCCCGCACAGCACATCGCCAAGCCGGGGCTGGAAGCCGAACTCGAGCTGAAGCCCAAGTTCCTCGCGCCGTACTACGAAGGCAGCCACAAGCTCCAGGACGCCGCGGCGCTGATCACCGGCGGCGACTCCGGCATCGGCCGCGCGGTGGCCGTGCTGTTCGCGCGCGAAGGCGCCGATGTCGCGATCGTCTACCTGAACGAGCACGAAGACGCCGAGGAGACGAAGCGCTGCGTCGAGGCCGAAGGCGGCCGCTGCGTGCTGATCCCCGGCGACGTGCGCGACCCGGCGTTCTGCCGCGATGCGGTGGCCCGGGCGGTGAAGGCCTTCGGCAAGCTCGATGTGCTGGTCAACAACGCCGCGTTCCAGGAGCATGCCGACGCGATCGAGGACATCACCGACGAGCGCTTCGACGAGACGCTGCGCACCAACGCCTACGGCTACTTCCAGATGGCCCGGGCCGCGCTGCCGCACATGGGCCGCGGCGGCGCGATCATCAACACCGGCTCGGTGACGGGGCTCGAGGGCAGCGCTCACCTGCTGGACTACGCGATGACCAAGGGCGCGATCCATGCGTTCACGAAATCGCTCGCGAGCAACGTGCTGCACCGCGGCATCCGCGTCAATGCGATCGCGCCGGGACCGGTCTGGACGCCGCTGAACCCGGCCGATGCGCCTGCCGAGAAGGTCGCGGCATTCGGGCAGCGCACCGACATGCACCGCGCCGCGCAACCCGAGGAGCTGTCGCCGGCCTATGTGTTCCTCGCGTCGCCGGCCTGCTCGGGCTACATCACCGGCATCGTGCTGCCGGTGACCGGGAGCATCGGCGCGATCTGATCCGGCTGGCTTCGGCGGGGAATACTGTATATATTTACAGGATGCCACGGAAGTTCAACCCCATCCAGTCCCGCCCGCCGATCCAGCCGCTCGTGCCGATGCCGGCGCCCGGCGCCACCAAGGGCCGCGGTACCGCGTGGGCYATCGAGCACCGCTTCACGACGCGCGGCGGCGAAGACTTCGACGACGGCTGGGGCACGCTCGAGCAGCAGGCGAGCGAAGAGCACCTGCCGCGCGCCACGCAGATCATCGAGGAGCGGGTCAAGAGCATCCTCGCGAGCAACGACTCGCCCGACGTGCACTTCGACCTGTCGATCAACCCCTACCGCGGCTGCGAGCACGGCTGCATCTACTGCTTCGCGCGGCCCACGCACAGCTACCTCAACATGTCGCCCGGGCTCGATTTCGAGACCCGCATCATCGCGAAGGTCAACGC
>NZ_JBFUCB010000979.1:0-1398 GCF_056405435.1 Rhizobacter sp. P1_G5
CTCAGCGACGTGCTCGCCAAGGCCAGCGAGCATTACCGCAAGCAGCTCAAGGGCAGCCCGCGGGCGATCGACTACCTGAAGGGCCGCGGCCTGAGCGGCGAGATCGCCGCCGCCTTCGGCCTGGGCTATGCACCCGACGGCTGGCGGGCGCTGGCGAGCGTGTTCCCGCGCTACGACGACCCGCTGCTCGAGGAGAGCGGCCTCGTCATCTCGCAGGGCGAGAACGACGAGGAGCGCAAGCGCTACGACCGCTTCCGCGACCGCATCATGTTCCCGATCCGCTCGGTGCAGGGCGACGTGATCGGCTTCGGCGGGCGCGTGCTCGACAAGGGCGAACCGAAGTACCTGAACTCGCCGGAGACGCCGGTGTTCGTGAAGGGCCGCGAACTCTACGGCCTGCACGAGGCGCGCGCCGGGCTGCGCAAGCGCGGCTATGCACTGGTGGTCGAGGGCTACATGGACGTCGTCGCGCTCGCGCAGCACGGCTTCGACAACGCCGTGGCGACGCTGGGCACGGCCTGCACGGCCGAGCATGTGCAGAAGCTGTTCCGCTTCACCGAATCGGTGGTGTTCAGCTTCGACGGCGATGCCGCCGGGCGGCGCGCAGCCGGGCGGGCGCTCGAAGCCTCGCTGCCGCATGCCAGCGACACCCGCACCGTCCGCTTCCTGTTCCTGCCGACCGAGCATGACCCGGATTCGTACGTGCGCGAGCTGGGTGCCGAAGCCTTCGAGACCTGCGTCGCGCAGGCGGTGCCGCTGTCGCGCCAGTTGCTCGAGGCGGCCCGTGACGGCGGCGACCTGTCGACGGCCGAGGGCCGGGCCAAGTTCCTCGCCAACGCCAGGCCGCTCTGGTCGGCGCTGCCGGAGGGTGCGCTGAAGCTGCAGCTGCTGGCCGAGCTGGCGCAGCAGGGCGGCATCGCATCGGCCGACCTGACGCAGCTGTGGCAGGCCTCGGCCGCGCCGCGGCACGGCGGCGGATCGCCCTCCTCCCGCCACGAGCCGCCCGACGACGACGGTTACGGCCCGCCACCGGACGACGGCGCCCCGGCCGCGCCGCGCGAGCGCTTCCAGCGGCGGGAGAGCAGCAGCGGCGGCCGCAAGTGGACCAAGGAATGGACCAAGGAGTGGAAGGGCAAGCGCGGCGAGCGCGATCGCTACGAGGAAAGCGGCCCCTTCCCGCCGCAGTCGAAGACGCGCACCGTGCCGACCAGCCCGGCCGACACCGTGCTGCGGCTGTTGCTGCTGCACAGCGACTGGTGGGACCAGCTCGGCACCGACGACCACCAACTGCTGCACGAGCTGCCGGCGCCGCACGGATCGCTGGTCACCTGGCTGGAGCGCCACCTGCTGGAACACGGCGCCACGCCATGGGCCGTGCTCGAGCAGGCACTGCACGAC
>NZ_JBFUCB010000980.1:0-1397 GCF_056405435.1 Rhizobacter sp. P1_G5
GAAGAAACCGGACACTTCGCTCTTCAACGAGGGCTGCATCCGCAGACAGTAGTACGGCGCTCCAGGAAAAGCCGACAGTTGCCCGTCCGCGTACATGCCGACCTTGAGGTCCGCGCCCATCGAGGGCACCTTGTTCAGGATCAGCAGTTGCGGGAGTGCCCGCACGTAGGCACCGAGGTCGGCCCCGACCTGGGCCGCAGCGTCAGGGCCTGCATCGGCCAACTCGCCCGTCACGCCGAAGCCGGCGGAGGCCATGGGGCCGTGGGCAACTAGGCCACCGGAACCGGAGTAATCGACGACGAGGTTGGTGCGAGCGTCTCCGTTCACGCGCAGCGCGAGGGAATACCCGCCCGTCCCATCGGCGCCGAGCCACACCGGCACCACGATCGAAGCCACCCGCACGCCCAGAACGCGCGACGCCTTGTCGACGATCGTCACAGGTATCGGGATGCGCACGGTCCCCAGTTGGTACGCCGCCAAGCTGGCGGGGATCCTCGGCGACAGCGGAAAGGAGCCGACGAACGATGAACGCACCGCACCGTCGATGGCGCCCGTGACGTCCAGATGGCMCTGTGCGCCGGTGCTGCCGTCTTCGTCGTAGCTGAGGTCCAGCCGCCCGCCCAGCACGAAGTCGACGCTGCCCGTGAACGGATGCCTGTCGATGGCGACATGGATCGCCTGCTGCAGGCCGGCCGCGGCTTGCGCGCGATCCTGCACGAGTGCGTTTCGAGATACCAGCGTGGCCGATCCGTCGGTGGCCTCGAAGGTTGCATCGCTCATGTCGATGACGTGAGACAGCCTGAGCTTGGCGAAGACCTCTTCGATCTCGGCCGGGACGACGCCGAGGATGGTGGTTCCGTCCACCTGAGTCACCCCCGTTACCCGTACGGCATCATCGTCCAGCAGCAGCACGGCGCCGACGGCGATGTCGTTGCGGACACTGTGTAGCGTCCAGCTCGCGTCGGTGGCCGAGGCGACCCATGCATCGCGGGATGAGTTCACGACCGTCACGTCGGCCTTCAGCGTGCCCTGGGTCGCGGGGTGCTGGGGCACCGGTGGTGGCGTGTCTTCCGAGCCGCCACCGCACGCGCTCAAGACGGCCACGACCATGAGGCAGGTGAAGACCCGTGGACAGCGAAGCATCATTGCTCCTCCCTCGCTGACGCAGCGATGTACGCAGCAGGGTAGCGCGACGATGCCGATCGCAGCACCCCTCGATCGGAGGGGCGGGGAGACCCTTGGCCATCTACCACACCGCGCCGTGAAACAGTCCCTTCCACCGCGGTGGATTGGTGCGTGAGGGGTGCGTCTACACAATGAGTCCCACCCGAGAACACCCGATCTCGACAGTAGATCCACACCTTGAAGATCTTGCATGCTGCCAGGCTGATGGGAGC
>NZ_JBFUCB010000981.1:0-1397 GCF_056405435.1 Rhizobacter sp. P1_G5
GCCTCGCTACATCCCCGCTTCAGCAATCTACGCTGCTTGGCAGCGGCAGTGCATCTTTGCCATAAGCCAAGTTTGCATCGCTGCCCTCGTGAAACCGCGAATCCAGTTCCACGCCGTTACATGTCTCGATGGCAACGGTCAGCAAGAAATTTGCCTCATCGATCGCGCGCAGCAGAAGCGCAAAGTCAGGGTCATGCAAGAGCCGTCGACGCAGTGCTTGCCAAACGACGTCAATTTTGAGTGCTGCTTCTGGCGAAACGAGGCCCATGACTCCAGGATCAACCAACGCCGTTCGCGTGTATGTGCGATGGCGCACATACAGGGGGAACGGACCGCCCTGGGCTGATTGATGTCAGCTTTCGTCTATGTTCGCTCGCGCACAGTTTCCGGGAGCGCCGCCCGTAAGGGTGAGTTGCGCGCAGGCTCCTGATCATCCGTTCGGCAGCACCACGCCGAGTGGGAGCAGATTTCATGATGCATACCTTCCTGGCCGAGAAACGCGACGAGTTGCGCCATTAAGTGCATCAGGAAGCCGGAGCGTACCCGGTCCGGCGCCGAGCCTAACAGCGTCATAACGTCTGGCGAGCTACCAGCTAGCGCCGCAAGACGAGGAAGGGCGCTGTCGAGCGCCGCGACGCAAGTGGCGGGGCCGTCACGTACCGGGCCAAGCTCAATGTTGTACGTTCGGCGTCACCGACGGGAACGCGAACTCGCGCCCGACCATGGCGCGCGCGTACAGATAGTTCTCGAGGCCTCGCGCGCTGAGCGCGTCCAACTCAACATGCCCTTCAATGTCGCAAGGAAACACAAGCGCACGGCCATACAACCAGAGCGACTGGTACCGAAGGTCATGAGAGCAGTTCATGATTTGACCCGAAGACGGAGGCACCGACAACGCGCCGGACGCACGGATACATTCTGGGCGCTTCGGAGCGATGGAAAAGCAGGACACGCTCGCTAGACGCTGTAAGCGAGGAGGCCACCCGTCTGTTGCCTGCCCACCAGCGCCTCGAGCGCTCGAAGGAACTTGCTTGAGGAGCTGACAGCACGTGGGACAGCGCACAGACTTGGCTCCTCCTAGATGCAACGCTGCTACGTCGGTGTTCAAGTTGCGAGGCTCAGGTGAACAGTTTTCTTCGAGACGCTCCGGGCTCAGGCGGCTTCCTGAGAGGCTTGAAATGCTGGTTTCACCCCCAGTGGGCCTTCGAGCCAACTCCAGGGAAGAAGAGCGCATTCCTCCATGCGCCGCAGCAGCCGTTCGACGTGAACGGCGGCCTGACTGTCATGGTGGTGGACGACAACCCCAGCCATCTCATGAAGGCCTCTGAACTGCTCGAACAATGCGGCATCTCGGCCCTGCTCCCTTCGGACGGTGCTGAAGCGGTCCACCTTGCCTG
>NZ_JBFUCB010000982.1:0-1397 GCF_056405435.1 Rhizobacter sp. P1_G5
CCTGTCTACCACCCGCAGCGGTGCGACGAAGATAATAAAGATGGCATGTCCATCGAGGAATCCTCTGAACAGAGTGTCGAGGAGTGCTGGTTCCCGCGCGGCCTCTCCCTCCATGACTCCTCGCGCTCCGACAATTCAGAATTCTCCGAATCCACCTCTGTGTCGAGAGAGGCTCGGATCCAGAATGCCTGGCAACGCGCGCTTTCATTCAAGAAAAATGAACGGAGCATGACCGAAGTCATTCAGAGACTTGTGCTTTCCGAGAACTCCTCCACCGCACTGCATCAACTTATTAACGGATCAATTTTCGATATCTTTGTGAATCCAGTCGATGAAGAACGGATTCTCGAGTTTCTGTTACATGAAGGCTTCCTGGCAGGATTGACAGAAGAAGAACTCCGAACTTTTCAGACACATCTCCTCGAAAGCAGTTGGATTCGTGTGAAGCACCCCTGTGCCACCAGGGTACGGCGCGACGGCTTGATCGCCTTTTGTCTGGCTCCCCGGTTACTCAACATGTTTCCGACGAAAGGCGATCTTGGCGTACGCAGTTGGATTGACCGCGTCTCCATCAAATTGGCTGGAATATTGCAAGACAACACTGTATGGCGCCCCGAAGCTTGTCATACATCGCCCGACATTATTATCCATGAAAAAAAAGGAGTTCGACGCGGATGGGAAACCTGGAAAGTAGAGCAAGAATCAGAGAATGACGTTCACTCCATTGTTTTCAGCAGTCCCTTTACCAGAGGTGGTTTGGCGGCTCAGACGTGCGAGGCCCAGGGCAGCATTCCTCAACGTCAATGGAGAGTGTCCTTCAACGCATTCAGGAATCGAACTTTTTCTCTGGCATACGCGCCCGCTCGCGCTCAAATACCCGAGATTTTTTTTCGTAGCTTCCAAAGCCTTGGCTTCGACCTGCGTCGGAAACTGAGCACATGTGCGGTGCGCACCCCCACCGGCGTGGCCTTGCATCTTCAGCACTTCAGCAAGGATGACTTTCTCGAATGTAAAGACCAGTCCTGGAAGATCCTATTGGATATTCTAGAGAAAGAATATGAGCTGAAGTTCAAATCCACCTTCTGCACAGTCTATCTTCCGCCGCTTTCGAATTACTGGCCGGTAGAGTTATTCTACGTCTTCAATCAAATCAAGTACATAGTTTGCCATGGACTATCACCTTCTGTCGCGATAGATCTAACCCCCCTCCGCCATAGCCGCAACAGTACAGTCAAGTCAGATGAAATAGTTATTTCCATGGGATGGGGGAAGGCGTCAAGTATTTCAAAATATACTATCAAGCTTCACAAGAGACCAAGAAGATCAAAGAATCCGAGACCAGCATCGTTGCGAGCCATCTCCATTCGCGTCATTCTGAACGACCTTCACTATTCTCT
>NZ_JBFUCB010000983.1:0-1396 GCF_056405435.1 Rhizobacter sp. P1_G5
CTGCCCAGGTGGTCCTTGTGCCAATACTCCAGCTTCACCGCGCTCAGGCTCGACTGCGCGGCTGGCGCGGTCTGCGTGGCACCGAGCGTGGGCAGCGCGCCGGTGGTGACCAGCACGCCGAGGCTCTGGCCGCCTGCGCTCAGGTAGTGGCGGTTGCTCGTGACCGCCGGGTTCGCGGCACTGGGGTTGGTCGGCGCATTGACCTCGCTCTCGAAAGCCAGACCGCCGGTGTTGTCCGGGTGCAGGTACCAAGTGGTGCGTGTACCGGCGTTCGTGCCACTCGGGATCGTCCGCACCTCCCGGAGGCGTGCGTGGTCCTCGTCGTAGTTCCACACGTAGCTCGGGCCACCTGCAGGCCCTTGCACGCCCGTCTGGCTGTCCGGCAGGTTGAAGCCGGTGTACGTGATCCCGCGGTACTTGCCCGCCGTTGCGCTGACGATGTTGCCGTTCGCATCGAAGCCGAAGGTGTTGGCTGCCGCGCCTTCGATGCCCAGAGCAGCATGCGGCCTCACGGCGTTCGCACCCTGGGCTCCATAGCTGTACGCCCCCACATCGCTCTTGTAGAGGATGCTGCCCAGCGCGTTGTATTGCAGGCCCACCGTGCGCACCAGGCCGCTGATCGCGGGAGCGGCCACCGTGTAGCGCTGCAGCCRCCCGAGTGCATCGTGCTCGAAGTTCTCTGTCACCGCGCCGCTTGCACCGTCCCCGTTCGCATCGTTGCGGTTCGTCAGCCGGCCCAGGCTGTCCCACACGTAGCCGTGGTTCAGCACGTCGCTGGCACTCGCCCTGCCTGCGATCAGGCTGTTCGCCCGGCCCGTCGCGGCTTCGTAGCCTGATTTGCTCACCACCGCATTGCTGTACCGCTGCTGCTCCAACTCGTCCCATGCGTTGCAGGCCTGCGCCTGCCACAGCACTGTGCCGGCCGGCAGCGTGACGCTCGCGCCCGGCGTGCCTCCCGGGGTGCTCGGTAGCGGGTTCACCGTSACCGCCGTCGCMAGCGACACGCTGCYSAGGAATCCCTTGGGCGTGTAGCCGTAGTTCACCGTCAGCCCGGTYGGCCAGGTCTGGCTCGCTTGCCGGCCGTTGGCGTCATAGGCCACCGCGCTCGCGAAGGTCGGCCCGTTGACGACGCTGGTGCGGTAGTTGATCGGCCGGCCCAATCCGTCGTACGCCCACTGCCGACTGATGCCGGTGCTGGTGCCCGTCGCGCACAGCTTGCCGATGCCCATCAAGCAGCTGTCGTAGGTCCAGGTGCTCCGGTACTCCGCCTCGATGCGCTGCGTCATCCGCCCGAGCACGTCGTAGCCCATCGTCGTTTGCCCACCGCGCTGCAACTGCAGCGGGTTGCGCTGCCACACCGGCTGGCCGAGCGCGTCGTAGCGATACTCGATCACCC
>NZ_JBFUCB010000984.1:0-1394 GCF_056405435.1 Rhizobacter sp. P1_G5
GCCCGCGTAGAGCCCGAACACGGCGGACGCGAGCTGCTGCGGCGAGCGCAGGCCGGTGACGTTCTCGATGGCGCYGCGCACCGCATCGATGCCGGCGACGTGGCCGATGTTCTCGGGCAGGAACAGGTAGTTGGTGAGGTACAGCACCAGCAGGGCCTGCATGCCGTAGTACGAGAAACGTTCCCAGAGTTCGCAGAAGGCGAGCCAGCCGAGGCCGGCGGGGTGGCCGAAGAAGGCACGATCGTTGGAGGCGGAGGTGGACACGGGTAGTGGCTTCCGAAGGAAATTGGGTAATCCGCGACTGTCGCTGAAATGGCCGGGCGGCACAACTCGGGTCAGCGCGCGCGCTCAGGTGGCGGCCTCGTACAGCTCCAGCGGCAGCCCGTCCGGATCGGCGAAGAACACGAAACGCCTGCCCGTGTACTCGTCGACGCGGATGTCTTCCACCGCGACGCCCCGGCCCTCGAGCGCGGCCTTGCACTGCGCCACGTCGTCGACCTCGAACGCCAGGTGGCGCAGGCCGCGCGCCTCGGGGTACGACGGGCGCGGCGGCGCGCCGTCGAACGAGAACAGCTCGACCTGCGAGCCGTCGGGCAGTGCCAGGTCGAGCTTGTACGAGTTGCGCTGCGCGCGGAAGTGCTCGGCGATCACCGCGAGGCCGAGCGTCTCGGTGTAGAAGCGCTTCGAGGCCGGGTAGTCGGAGCAGATGATGGCGGCGTGGTGGATGCGGAGCAGCATCGGGCGATTGTCGCGCTCCCTACAATGCGCCCCCTTTGTCACCGATCGCACCCGCCCCATGGACCTCGTCGTCAACGAAGAACTCAAAGCCTACATCGACCCGTTGACCGCGGACGAACACGACGCGCTGGAGCGCAGCATCCTCGCCGAGGGCTGCCGCGATGCGCTGGTGCTGTGGGGCGACATGCTGGTCGACGGGCACAACCGCTACGGCATCTGCCGCAAGCACGGGCTGCCGTTCCAGACGGTGCAGAGCACGCGCTTCCAGTCACTGGAAGACGTGCACCTGTGGATGATCGACCAGCACCTCGGCCGGCGCAGCCTGTCGGACTACCAACGCGGCGTGCTCGCGCTGCGCAAGCGCGAGATCGTCTCCGGCCAGCGTGCGCGCCGCGCCGCCGAACCGGCGGAGGCCGCCTCGCCCGCACCGGTGGCCGCAGCGCCCGCGCTCGACACCCGCGAGGCGCTCGCGAAAGCCGCGCGCATCAGCAGCAACCAGGTCGCGATGATCGAGAAGATCCGCCAGCAGGCGGCGCCAGAAGTGGTCGAGGCGGTGAAGGCCGGCACGATCTCGATCAACGCGGCGGCCGCCGTTGCCAGCCTGCCGGCCGAGGAGCAGGTGGCCGCCGCGGCGGCCGGCAAGGACGAGCTGAAGC
>NZ_JBFUCB010000985.1:0-1381 GCF_056405435.1 Rhizobacter sp. P1_G5
ATGTAGTCGACCTGCAGGACCACGGCCGCCATCACCGCCAGCCCGGTGAACTGCGCGGCGCGGCTCATCAGGATCCGGGTGTGGCCGCGGGTGAGGCGGCCGCCGCGCAGCCAGGCCCGGATGCCATGGGCCACGGCGAACGGCAGCGGCAGCAGCGCGGTGGGCGCGACGATGGCCACCAGGCACCACAGCAGCTGGTCGGCGGGCGCGGCGGCCGGCACGTGCTTCACGGCGATGAGTCCGATCACGGCGGCCAGCGCGGGCAGCACGTTGGCGAGATAGCCTTTCTGCACGGCGTACCAGACCTTGTAAACCAGCCCCCCGGCCACTGCCAGCAGCGAGAGCTGGCCGAACACGCGGAAGGACGCGGCCCGCGCCGCGTCGTCCAGGCCGGGGATGTTCTTGAGCAGCAGCGGCCCGAGGATGGGGCTGATGAGCGACTGCAGCACCATCAGGCCCAGCAGCAGCGCGAGCGCCAGCAGCAGGCCGGTCCAGACCAGGCCGTCCGAGGACTCGGACCTGGCGCGACGCTCGGCGATGTGGTTCTGCAGGCTGTTGCCGATGCCGCCGTCCGCCAGCGCATACCACCCCGCAAGGCCGGTCAGCAGCGCCATGCCGGCATAGAGATCGATGCCGATGCGGTCGATGATGACGCGGATGACGGCAATCTGGATCACGGCCGTGACCACCTTGCCGGCCCAGGCCGACAGGACCACCCAGTGATGCGGACGCAGCTTCATTGCGACGTCCCCGACAGACTGGCGGCCGCCGTGCGCAGCAGCCCGTCCTCCAGCGCCGTGGCTGGCTGCCATCCGAGTGCGGCGAGCCGGCGGGTGTCGGCGGCCGAGGCCATGATCTCGCCCGGGCGATGGGGCAGGGCACCGAAGTTCAGGTGCGAGGATGAGGCCGTCAGCCGATGCGCGGTTTCCACGAACCGGCGCAGCGGGATGGCGCTGCCGGTGCCGACCTGGTACTCGGTGACACCGGCCGGCAGGCGCAGCCCTTCGCCCAGCACGCAGGCATAGGCGCGGGCGACGTCCTCGACGTGGATGAAGTCGCGCAGCTGGTCGCCCGCGGTCAGCTCGATCTGCGGCTGCCCGCGTTGCAGCCTGGCGATGAGGTCGGGCACGAACTTGCGCGGACCGTCGCCTTCGCCGTAGACGTGCTCGAGTCGCAGGCTGGAATAGCGCAGCTGCGGATCGGTGGCGCAGGCGAGTTGTGCCCACTCGAGCAGCTCGCGCTTGGATCGGATGTAGGCCTGCAGGTGCGGGTAGCTGAACTGCGGTTTGCCGAAGAAGGTGTCGGTGCTGATGAACTGCGTGCAGCCCGCGGTGCGGCACAGGTCGAGCAGGCGGGCAGGCAGGAACAGATTGCTCTCCAC
>NZ_JBFUCB010000986.1:0-1380 GCF_056405435.1 Rhizobacter sp. P1_G5
GCCCCCAGCTCGCCACCCTGCCCAACGGCCTGCGCGCCATCGCGATCCCGATGCCGTGGCGCCAGACGGTCAGCCTGAGCATCTTCATCCGCACCGGCAGCCTGCATGAATCGCGGCAGCTCAACGGCATCAGCCACGTCGTCGAGCACATGGCCTTCAAGGGCACGCAGTCGCGCGACTGCCAGCGCATCAACCTCGATGCCGAACGCCTCGGCGCCGAGGTCAACGCCCACACCGACAAGGACCACACCGCGTTCCACATCGAAGGCCTGCCGCACGACCTGCCGGCCTTCGTCGCCCTGCTCGCCGACATCGTGCTGCACAGCACCTTCCCGGCCGACGAGCTCGAGCGCGAGCGCCAGGTCATCGAGCACGAGTTCACCGAGTTCGAGGAAGACCCGGCCGCGATGGCCTTCCAGATGTTCGACCGCGCCTGCTACGGCATGCACCCGGCCGGCCAGCCGGTGATCGGCAACCGCGCCAACCTGAAGCGCTTCAGCCGTGACGACCTGCTGTCCTACGTGCAGCGCCAGTACACCGCCGCCAACGTGATCGTCGCCGCGGCCGGACCGGTCGACGTCGACCCCTTCGTGCGCGCCGTCGAGTCCGCGTTCGGTGCCATGCCCCCCGGCGCGGCGAACGCGGTGCCGCAGCCCGACTGGCGCGGCGGCCTGAAGCTGCGCCGCATGTCGGGCAGCGCGCAATGCCACACGGTGCTCGGCTTCGCGGCGCCGGCGCTCGCCGACGACTCGCACGTCAACAGCGTGCTCGCCGCTGCGCTGCTCGGCGAAGGCATGAGCTCGCCGCTGCTCGACGAGATCCGCGAGCGCCGCAGCCTGGCCTACTTCGCGTCGTGCTCGGCCGACATCCTTCCGTCGGCCGGCCAGTTCGTCATCGAGGCCGCCACCGCCCCGGCCCAGGCCGACGAATTCCTCGACGCCGTCGCCCAGCTGCTGCGCCGCCATGCCGACGGCAGCGACGCCGTCGGCCTCGAGCGCGCCCGCAACCAGATCGCGGTGCGCACGCTGCGCGCGCTCGACCAGCCGTCGCGCCGCATCGAATCGGCGGTGCAGGACGTGTTCACCTTCGGCCAGCTGCGCGACAGCCGCGAGTGGCTCGCGCGCCTGCAGGCCGCCTCGGCGCAGGACGTGCGCGAGGTGTTCGCCCGCGCGCTGTCCGGCAGCGCCGCCGTCGCCCTCGCGGGCAGCGTGCCGGCGCGTGCGCGCGAGCGGGCTAGCGCATTGTTTGCGGCCGAAGCCTCGCACTGAGGCCGACGCCGACGGCGGTGCCCACCGGCTCGAAGCCGACCTCCAGCACGCAGCAGCCGTTCCAGGCGCAGAGCTCCTCGCTGGTGGCGGATTGCTGCGCCAGCTTCTGCCC
>NZ_JBFUCB010000987.1:0-1369 GCF_056405435.1 Rhizobacter sp. P1_G5
GCGTCGTAGCCGGCGCGTACGTGGAAGGCGCCGCTGACCTGGCTGCCGCGGATGCCCATGTTGCCGCTGGCGGTGCCGAGCATCGCGATCTGCGCATCCTCGATCACCGGCATGCAGGCTTCGGCGCCGGCACCGCTGGTCAGGCCGATCAGCGCGGTCGAGCCGCCCTCGACCAGCTGCATCACGTTCTTCATGCAGCGGCTGCGCACGCCGCCGTCGTCGAGCGTCTGCAGGTCGAAGTGAAGCCCGGTGGCGGCTTCAGTGGTGTTCGCCGCGGCGAAGGCGGCGGCGATGCCGTTCTGCACGTCGCGGCCGTAGCTGGCCTGGCCGCCGGTCAGCGACGCCGACTGGCCGAAGCTGATGGTTCGCGCCCCGGCGGCGCGCGACGCCGCGAACGGCAGGAGGGT
Organism: Rhizobacter sp. P1_G5; assembly: GCF_056405435.1. NCBI lineage: Bacteria > Pseudomonadati > Pseudomonadota > Betaproteobacteria > Burkholderiales > Sphaerotilaceae > Rhizobacter > Rhizobacter sp. P1_G5. Next base: position 408 of record NZ_JBFUCB010000987.1, read on the forward strand.
CACGCCGGCAGCCCCGGAGGCGGCCAGCAACAGGTTTCTGCGCTTCATCTTCATCTCTCCCTGAGACCACGTCATGGCGACGTGATCGGGTTTCGACGCGATGAAGCGGCGGCTGAAGCTGGCGTTGCCCGGCCTTACCTTCGTAGCACTTGGTTTCGCGGCTTTAGGTAAAAGCGAGCTTGAAATTTCGGCGCGAGCTGACGTGAACAGGCGGATCAGCCGCCGCTGGCGACCGGCGCCTTCGGTTCGGCGCGCTTCGGGGCGCGTTCGGCAGTGCGGGTGTCGGAGGCGGCCGGTGCGTCGTGGCGCATCGTGCCGGCGAACTCGCCGCCCATCGGCAGCGTGCCTTGCGTGCGGGCCTCGATCAGCTCGGCGCGGACTTGCGCGCGGGTCTTCGGCGCGGCGGCGTCCTGGGCCATCGCGGCGGCGCTGCCCAGGGCGAGGGCGACGGTGACGAAATAGGTGAGGGTGGTGCGGTTCATGGTTCACTCCATCGGGTGGGTTCGACGGCGACCTGCTGTCGATGGGGTGGACTGTGGCGAGGCGGCGCCGCCGGCGGTATCGAGATGCGACGAAGGGTTCGTCGCCGTCGCGAACCGCCGGCGTTCCGGCGCGAACGGTCAGAAGCTGACTCGCACCCCCGTCTTCACCGACCTTCCCGGCAGCGGCGACAGATCCCGCACCGTCTGCACCGTCGACGCGCTGTATGCCAACTTGTCGCCCAGGTTGCCGAGCTTCAGGAACCACAGCGCGTCGCTGTTGCCGATCGAGAAGCGCCGCGCCAGCGAGGCGTTGACGATCGCATAGCCGTTCGTCGCCACGTCGGTCGCCGGCACGCGGTTCTGCTTCGCCGCACCGTCCACCTCCAGGCGCCCGCTCCACGGCCCGCTGTCGACGTCCAGCCCCACCAGCGCCCGCAGCGGCGCGACGCGCGGCAGCGCCTCGCCGGTGTCGAGGTTGGT
>NZ_JBFUCB010000988.1:0-1359 GCF_056405435.1 Rhizobacter sp. P1_G5
GGAACACGCGACCCGGATCCTGCGCCATCGAGATCGAGCCCGGCACGTTGTGCGAACGGCTGTTGCCGTGCGACGCGCGCTGCGAGCTGAAGTTGTGGCGCTTGATGGTGCCCGTGAAGCCCTTGCCGATGGAGGTGCCTTGCACGTCCACGAGCTGGCCCACGGCAAACGTCGTCACCGGAACCTGCGCGCCGGGCTTGAAGCCTGCGACGACGTCGGCGGTGACGCGGAATTCCTTGAGGACTTCACCGGCTTCGACACCCGCTTTCGCAAAGTGGCCGGCTGCCGGCTTGATGACGCGCGACGCTTTGCGCGTGCCGAACGCCACTTGAATGGCGTTGTAGCCGTCGGTGGCTTCGGTCTTGACCTGGACGACACGGTTGTTCGACACATCGAGCACCGTCACGGGAACAGCATCGCCGTCGTCCGTGAAGATGCGCATCATGCCCACCTTGCGGCCCAGCAAACCGAGATGTTCGCTAAGACTCATGAATATTCTCCAGCCCCCGCACCACCCCCAACAACTGGGAGCGCTTGGAAGCCTTTGTTTGACATGCCCGACATCGATTGGCCGGGCTGACTTGGTGGCAACTCGCCCCGGAGGGCGAATGCCGAACCGACCCGTCAGGGCCGGCTACTGAAATCGGCCCACAAGGAGCCGATTACTTCGGAAAGCCTGCGATTCTAGCCAGCTGCGGCGAAAGCCGCAACCACTTCCTCGCAGGCCTGGCCGATTACTGCAGCTTGATCTCGACGTCGACGCCGGCCGGCAGGTCGAGCTTCATCAGCGCGTCCACGGTCTTGTCGGTCGGATCGACGATGTCCATCAGGCGCTGATGGGTGCGGATTTCGAACTGGTCGCGCGAGGTCTTGTTGACGTGCGGCGAACGCAGGATGTCGAAACGCTGCATGCGAGTCGGCAGGGGCACCGGGCCCTTGACGATCGCGCCGGTGCGCTTCGCGGTGTCGACGATCTCCAACGCCGATTGGTCGATCAGCTTGTAGTCAAACGCCTTCAGGCGAATGCGGATCTTTTGCTTGGTGGCCATAGCGGTTTCCTAAAAGAGCGTGCGGTCCTCGCGGACCGCGAAATCGATGGAGGGAGAGTGGCCGGCGGGCACGATGCAGAAGCACCCCGCCCGGCCGACCGGTGGCTCCACCTTATTCGAGGATCTTGGCGACGACGCCGGCGCCGACGGTGCGGCCGCCTTCACGGATGGCGAAGCGCAGGCCTTCTTCCATCGCGATCGGGGCGATCAGCTTCACCGTGATGCTCACGTTGTCGCCAGGCATCACCATTTCCTTGTCCTTCGGCAGCTCCACCGCGCCCGTCACGTCCGTCGTGCGGAAGTAGAACTG
>NZ_JBFUCB010000989.1:0-1335 GCF_056405435.1 Rhizobacter sp. P1_G5
GCCCAGCCTCGTGCTGCAGACGCTGGTCGACAACTTCGCCTCGCTGGCCGGCARCTGGTGGTTCACCGTGAAAATCACGTTCGGCGCGCTGCTGCTCGCCTGCACCGGCGGGGTGCTGATCGCCGCGGTGTTCGCGCTGTGGCGGCCGGTCGAGGAGGCGCTCTTTCCGGTCGCGGTGGTGCTGCAGGTGACGCCGATCGTCGCGGTCGCGCCGCTGATCCTGATCTACGTCGAGAGCACGACCGCCGCGCTGCTGCTGTGCGCCTGGATCGTCGCGTTCTTCCCGATCCTGTCGAACACCGTGGCCGGGCTGCGCGCGGCCGACGTGAACCTGCGCGAGCTGTTCCGGCTGTACCGCGCCTCGCCCTGGCAGCGGCTGCGCCTGCTGCTGCTGCCGTCGGCGCTGCCGTACTTCATCGCCGGCCTGAAGATCTCCGGCGGCCTGAGCCTGATCGGCGCGGTGACGGCCGAGATGGTGGCCGGCGCCGCCGGCCGCGAGACCGGGCTCGCGTCGCGCATCCTGGAGGCGAGCTTCCGCACCGAGACGCCGAAGATGTTCGCGGCGCTGAGCCTGCTGGTGCTGACCGGCGTGCTGATCTTCGCCGGCTTCAATGCGCTGTCGCGGCTCTTGCTGGGCCGCTGGCATGCCACCGAGAATTGATCCATCGAAGGAGAGACCCATGAAGAACATCATCAGCTTTGCAGCCTTGGCATTGACCCTCGCGGCCGGCACCGCCCTCGCGCAGGACAAGGTGACCTTCGCGACCAACTGGAAGGCGCAGGCCGCGCACGGCGGCTTCTACCAGGCGGTGGCCGACGGCACCTACAAGAAGTTCGGCCTCGACGTGACGCTGCTGCAAGGCGGCCCGCAGGTCAACAACCGCCCGCTGCTGCCGGCCGGCCGCATCGATTTCCTGATGACCGGCAACCTGCTGCACAGCTTCGACAACGTGAAGAACGGCGTGCCCACCGTCGTCGTCGCCGCGATGTTCCAGAAGGATCCGCAGGCGCTCATCGCCCACCCGGGGCAGGGCTACGAGTCGTTCGAGAAGCTGAAGACCGCGCCGCTCGCGCTGATCGCGAAAGACGGCCAGTTCAGCTGGTGGCAGTGGCTGAAGGTCACGCACGGCTTCAAGGACGAGGTGCTGAAGCCCTACAACTACAACCTCGGCCCCTTCCTCGCGAACCCGAAGGCGATCCAGCAGGGCTACTCGGTGGCCGAGCCGATCTACGTCGAGAACCAGGGCAAGTTCAAGCCGGTGGTGCACCTGCTGGCCGACCACGGCTTCAGCACCTACTCGACGGTGATCGAGGCGCGCACCGACACCGTGAAGG
>NZ_JBFUCB010000990.1:0-1330 GCF_056405435.1 Rhizobacter sp. P1_G5
TCACCGTCTCGGGGCGGGCCTGCAGGATGTACAGCTTGCCGTCGGCGCCGTCCTTGCCCCACTCGATGTCCATCGGGCGGGCGTAGTGCTGCTCGATGGTCAGCGCGTAGCCGGCCAGCTCGGCCACGTCGGCGTCGCTCAGCGAATAGCGGTTGCGCAGCTCGGTGGCGGTGTCGACCGTCTTGACGAGCCTGCCCGACGCGGCGCGCTCGGCGGGCGTCGCGAACTCCATCTTGATCAGCTTGGAGCCGAGGTTGCGGCGGATGATGGCCTGCTTGCCATTGCGCAGCGCCGGCTTGTGCACGTAGAACTCGTCCGGGTTCACGGCGCCCTGCACCACCGTCTCGCCCAGGCCGTAGCTGGAGGTGATGAAGACGACGTCGGTGAAGCCGCTCTCGGTGTCGATCGTGAACATCACGCCGGCGGCGCCGAGGTCGGAGCGCACCATGCGCTGCACGCCGGCCGACAGCGCCACGTCGCTGTGGGCGAAGCCCTTGTGCACGCGGTAGCTGATGGCGCGGTCGTTGTAGAGGCTCGCGAAGACCTCCTTCATCTTGTGCAGCACCTCGTCGATGCCGATCACGTTGAGGAAGGTCTCCTGCTGGCCGGCGAAGCTGGCGTCGGGCAGGTCTTCGGCGGTGGCCGACGAGCGCACGGCGAACGACGCGCCCGGGTGGTCGGCGGTCAGCCGCGCGAATTCGGCGCGGATGGCGGCCTCCAGCTCGGGCGGGAACGGCGTGGCCTCGATCCAGGCACGGATCTGCGCGCCGGCCTCGGCCAGCGCCTTCACGTCATCGGTGTTGAGGGTGGAAAGTCGATCCTGGATGCGCGCGGCCAGGCCGTTGTGCGCGAGAAACTGTCGGAACGCGTGCGCCGTGGTGGCAAAGCCGCCGGGCACCCGCACGCCCGAGGCAGCCAGCTGGCTGATCATTTCGCCGAGGGAGGCGTTCTTGCCGCCGACCGCCTCGACGTCGGTCATTCTCAGATGTTCAAACGGTGCGACCAGGGCGGTCGCCAGGTTCGGAAGTGACATGGGAAAGCTCCGTGATGTTGAGAAACCGGTGCTTCCCGCCCGAACCGCGAACCCGAGCAATGCTCCGAGGGCTCCAGCAGGCGACGCGCGGTCCAGCGCTTGAGGTGTTCGAGTGGTGGCATGGACCGGGTGGGCGTCTAGGGGGGCGATTTGGAAGATTGGGGGCGATTTTACGGGCCTTCCTGCCTATCATCGATGCCTCAACGCCCCCCTGTTCACATGGCCAATCGCACTGTCTACTTCGTTTCCGACGGCACCGGGATCACGGCCGAGACCTTCGGCAACTCGATCCTGGCC
>NZ_JBFUCB010000991.1:0-1328 GCF_056405435.1 Rhizobacter sp. P1_G5
GATGTAGACCGGCAGCTTGCGCACCCGGTCGAGCCAGACCCCGGCCGGCAGCGAGAACAGCACGAAGGGCAGCGTCTCCATCATCGTCAGCAGCCCCATCTGCGTGGGCGAGGCGTGCAGCAGCAGCGCGGCGGTCAGCGGCAGCGCGAGCATCGTGACCTGGCCGCCGAACGAGCTGATCAGGATCGAGGTCCAGAGCCGGCGGTAGGTGGCGTCGTGCAGCAGGTCGCCCACCGGCAGCGCCAGGCGTGCCCGCCAGCTGCGGCGCCAGGCCGCCAACCGTTCCGACAGCCCGGACACCCTCCCTCGCACGGGCCGGCGAATCATCGATTCCCTCTCATATTTATGCGGCATTGGTCTCAACCGGAACCGCACAGTGTGCCGCGGTTCGCTACCATCCGTCTCTCAAGGAGGTGCACGACATGCAAGCCCTGCAGATCCTTCACCTGGAAGACGACACGCTCGACGCGGACCTGGTCCAGCGCGAGGTCGCGCGGCTCGACATCCGGTCGAACTGGGTGACGGTCAGTTCCAGCGAGCAGTTCTTCGAGGCGATGGAGAACACCCGCTTCGACGCGATCCTCTCCGACAACCGCGTGCCCGGCATCGAGGGCCTGCAGGCGCTCGAGGTCGCGCGGCAGCGCCGGCCCGGCATGCCGTTCATCTTCGTCAGCGGCAACACCGATCCGCGCTGGGCCGAGCACTGCCTGGAGGCCGGCGCCACCGACTACGTCCCGAAAGACCAGCTGTTCCGCCTGCCGAGCGCGCTGCGCCGGCTGCACGACGCGCGCGAGGCCGAGCGGCTGGCCCGGCTCACGCGCGGGCGGGCGCTGCTGGTCGACCTGGTGAAGGAGCTGTCGCTCGCGCGCAGCGTCGACACCATCGTGCGCATCGTGCGGCGCGGCGCACGCCAGCTGAACCAGGCCGACGGCGCCACCGTCGTGATGCGCGACGGCGAGTTCTGCCACTACGTCGACGAGGACGCGATCGGCCCGCTCTGGAAGGGCAGCCRCTTCCCGCTCACCTCGTGCATCAGCGGCTGGGCCATGCTGAACGGGCAGGCGGTCGCGATCCCCGACATCTACCTCGATCCGCGCATCCCGCACGACGCCTACCGGCCGACCTTCGTGAAGAGCCTGGTGATGGTGCCGATCCGCGCCGAATCGCCGATCGGCGCGATCGGCAACTACTGGGCGAACACGCACGACGCGACGCCCGACGAGGTGGAGCTGATCCAGGCGCTGGCCGACTGCACCTCGCTCGCGTTCGAGAACGTCGCGGTCTACGAGAGCCTGGAGCGCCGCGTGCAGCAGCGCACCGCCTAGCTG
>NZ_JBFUCB010000992.1:0-1307 GCF_056405435.1 Rhizobacter sp. P1_G5
CACCCGCGCCCGTCGCGGCCGCCGCGCCGGCCGAGGCGCCGCAGACCATCCCGGCCGCGATGTCGCGCGATCCGTCCGGCGGCGGCGCGGTGCTGGTCGACACGCCGCCCCCGGTGCGCAAGCGGCCCGGCCCGCCGATGCCGACGCAGCCGATGGACGTCACGCTGACGCCGCGCGCCGTGGCCGCGATGCAGGCCACGCTGTCGCGGGAGACCCGGTCCGACCTCGACCCCGAATCACTGGAGCCTCACCGGCCGATGTCGGCCGACGAGCTGATCGACCTCGACCAGCAGGTCGAGTTCTTCGTCGTGCTCGGGCAGGACGATGCGGCGGTCGACCTGCTGATGGGCCACGTGCGCAGCACCGGCGGCGTGAGCCCGCTGCCGTACCTGAAGCTGATGGAGATCTACCGCCGCCGCGGCGAGCGCGACCCGTACGACCGCATCCGCGAGCGCTTCAACCGGCGCTTCAACGCCTACGCGATCGAGTGGGACGAGCACGACCCGTCGAAGGAGCGCGACCTCGAAGAGGGCTTCCCCGAGCTGCTGGCCCGCGTGCAATCGCTGTGGTCGGCGCCGGCGGAAGCGATGGCCACGCTCGACGGCGCGCTGTTCCGGCGCAACCAGGGCCCGCCGTTCGACGTGCCGGCCTACCGCGACCTGCTGTTCCTGTACGGCATCGCGCGCGACCTGGCCGAGCGCGACGTGCGCCCCGAGGGCGTCGACCTGCTGCTGCCGATGGAGGGGGGCTTCGACATCACGCTGGACCTGTCCGCCGCGGAGGTGAGGCCCGATTCCGCGCCGATGCCGCTGCACAGCGACCCGGCGCCGCCACCACCCGAGGTCGAGCGCCTCACGCTCGATCTCGACATCTCCACCGACCCGGCCCGGCTGTCGGGGCCGGGCGCACCGCTGCGCGATGCCTCCGACTCGCGCCCCGGGCTCGACTTCGACCTCAGCGAACTGAGCGAACTCGACACCACCCGCAACCCCAAGGCGCGTGGGTCCCGCTGACCCTTCGACAGGCTCAGGGCGAACGGGAGGCTACAGCTTCGCCAGCCGCTCCAGCGCCCGCTCCAACGTCTCGTCCTTCTTCGCGAAGCAGAAGCGCGCCAGCTTCTGCTCGAAGCCGCCGGCATAGAACACCGACACCGGGATCGCCGCGACGCCGATCTCGCTGGTCAACCAGCGGCAGAAGCCTTCCTCGCTCAGCTCGCTGACGGCCGAGTAGTCGACGCTCTGGAAATAGCTGCCCGCGCTCGGCAGCAGCTTCAGCCGCGTGGCCGCCAGCCCGGCGCGGAACAGGTC
>NZ_JBFUCB010000993.1:0-1307 GCF_056405435.1 Rhizobacter sp. P1_G5
TCCCCGAGCCGGTGATGCTGAAGACCTTCCTCGGCGCCATCACCGACATCATCCGCATCCGCGTCAAGGAAAAGGAACTGAAGTTCCGGTTCGAGGACCACAGCGCCGAAGGCACCATCGTGTCCGTCGACAGCACGCGGCTGCGCCAGATCCTGCTGAACCTGCTCAGCAACGCGGTCAAGTTCACCGACGACGGCGAAGTCAGCCTGGTGATCCACGAGGCGCAGCGCACGGCGCGCGAAGTGCGCCTGCGTTTCGAGGTGCACGACACCGGCATCGGCATCGACCCGGACAAGCTCGGCGCCATCTTCCGGCCCTTCGAACAGGCCGCCGACGTGCAGCGCCGCTTCGGAGGCACCGGGCTGGGCCTGGCGATCAGCCGCCAGCTGGTGGCGCTGATGGGCAGCGACATCGTCGTCAGCAGCCGGATCGGGCATGGCAGCCATTTCTGCTTCGAACTCGACCTGCCGCTGGCGAGCACGAACCTCACGACAGTCGCCGCCACGGAGCGCCAGGTGCAGACCATCGCCGGCTACCGCGGGCCGCCCCGCAAGGTGCTGGTCATCGACGACACCGAAGCCAACCGCCGGCCGTTGATCACGTTCCTGCGATCRCTCGGCTTCGACACGCTCGAAGCGCCGGATGGGGCCGCCGGTCTGCAGGTCGCGCTGGAGCATCGGCCGGACCTGATCCTGATGGACAGCGTGATGCCGGTGATGGATGGCTTCGAGACCACCCGGCGCCTTCGCGAGATGCCGATGCTGCGCGACGTGCGCATCGTCGCCATCTCGGCAAGTGCCTCGGCCACCGACCACCGGCACACGCTGGATGTCGGAGCCGATGCCTTCCTGCCCAAGCCGTTCACGCTGACCGCCTTGATCAACGCCATCGGCCGCCTGCTGCAGCTGGAGTGGGTGGAATGGGACAGCGCCCGCGAGGCCGCGTCGGATGAGGCGCCCCGCGACCCCGCATCCGACCTGTTGCCCGATCGGGTCCAACTCGAGGTGCTGCTGCAGCTGGCCCAGTTCGGCAACATGCAGGACCTCGCGAAGCAAGCCGCCGAGCTGGCGGCGACCTCGCCATCGTGCCGCCCCTTCGCGCTGCGCCTGCAGCGGCTGGCTGAGCAGTTCCAGTCCAAGGCGGCGCTGCAGCTGGTCCGCAGCGCGATGCGCGACGACACCTGACCTGTCCGAGCCGCTGCCAAACGGACGCCAAACGGACACCTGTCACTTGTCAATTGTTGACAAAGGGTGCATCGAGGTCGGAGTCAAATCGCTCAATAGTTCAACCTGACTCTTGTGCATTTC
>NZ_JBFUCB010000994.1:0-1304 GCF_056405435.1 Rhizobacter sp. P1_G5
ACCATCATGTACGGGTAGCCCAGCCACACGTTGACGATCAACAGCATCACCTTGGCGAGCAGCGGGTCCGAGAACCACGCCGGCTTGATGCCGAACAGCGCATCGAGGATCAGGTTGATCTCGCCGAAGTTGTTGTTGAACAGCCCCTTGAAGACCAGGATGGAGATGAACCCCGGCACGGCGTACGGCAGGAACAGCAGCGTGCGGTACAGGCCCTTGAAGCGCAGCGCATCCCAGTTGAAGAGGACTGCCAGGAACATGCCGAGCGCGGCGCCGAAGAACACGGTGAGGGCCGAGAACACCACCGTCCAGAGGAAGATGCGCACGAAGGGCTCGCGGAACGCGGCGTCGGTGAAGATGCGCTGGTAGTTCGCGAAACCCACGCCGACCTGGAAGCCCGGCTGCACGCGCTCGCCGGCCTCGGTCTCGTAGAAGCCGCTGGTCATGTTCGGGCGCAGCACCGTGTGGGTCTGCTGGTTCGTCAGCGAGCCGTCGGGGTTCTGCTTGTACAGCGCTTGCACTGCGCCGAACTGGCGCAGGCCGGTCATCACGAGCTTGTTGGGGGAGTCGGGCAGCACGAGTGTCAGCGCCTGCAGGTGCTTCTGCCTGGCGATGACGGTCTTGAGCTGGGCCGGCTCGGCCAGCGGCGCCTGCGCCGGGTCCTGCGGCGCGAGCTTCACCTCCAGCGGCGTGGTCGTCGCCAGCGCGAGCCGGCTGCTGACCCACGCCTTGCCGCTGTCGGCGTCTTCGAGCCGGAGGCGGAACTCCGGCCCGTCCTCGTGCAGCGTGAACGCATAGCTCGCGCCCTCACCGCCGTGGAAGGTCTCATCGAGGAAGTACTGCGTCGCCCGCGGGAACTCCAGCAGGTTGCGCGAGCTGTAGTTCGTGAACCCGATGGCCATCGTGTAGACCATCGGGAAGACGACGAAGACCAGCGCCGCAGCGATGCCGGGGAACAGGTAGCGCCAGGCGTAGGTCTTCGCCGAGCTGTAGACCCACAGCGCGAGCGCGGTGATCGCGAGCATCGTGCCGGCCAAGAGCGTCTGGCCGGCCGCGTAGACCATCGCGACCACGTACAGCGCGCCCAGCAGCACGAAGGCGAGCAGGGCCGGGCCGGGGCGCAGCCGGTACTTCATCGTCTTGTCGAGCYTTCTCTGCGGATGAACTGGCTTACTTGGCCGTGATCCGCTTGGCCGCGGCGTCCAGCGCCTCCTTCGGCTGCTGGCGGCCCTCGGTCATGTTCTTCAGCGCCGACTCCATCGACGACCAGAAGCGCCCCATCTCCGGGTTGTTGGGCATCGGCG
>NZ_JBFUCB010000995.1:0-1304 GCF_056405435.1 Rhizobacter sp. P1_G5
GCTGGCCGGCTGCGGCACGCGGGCGCTGCGCCGCCGGAGCGCCCGAGGCGACGCGCGGCAGCGTCGGGCGCACCGCCGGCTCGCCCTGCGGCGCGATCACGCTGGCCAGCGGCGAGGCCGAGGTGTCGGGTTGGTCGGAGATGTCGGGCAGCGCGTTGGCCGGTGCCACGACGGTGGCCGACGGCGGGTCGGCGAACACCACGTAGTTGCGCGACAGCCGTGTCGGACAGCCGACGTTCAGCGCGATGCCGACCACCGGTTCCTCGACCGGCACGGTGGTGGTGATGCGCAGCCGGCGTTCATTGCTGCCGGGCTGGCCCTCGATGCGCACGCGCACCGACAGCGAAGACAGCGCGTGATCGCCGATCGACACGTCGGCCTTGACGCACGAGGCCTCGATGCGCTCGTCGGGCTCGAGCCGCAGCATCACGGCGAAGTTGAGCGGGTGGCCGAGGGTGGTGGCACCCAGCGTGTTGCCGAACCCCATCGCAGTCGCTTGTCCCGTGGGCAGGAGGCCCAAAGCGAGGCTGACTGCGAGCAAGTTCGGGAATCTCTGCATTCGAATGAGCAGTTGATTGATTTTTTGACTCTAGCATGAACCTTCCTGCGGTGATCTCCGCAATAACGGGCATGATCGCGCGCCATGCGCTTGGCGCTGTCTGACGAATGGTGTGGCCATGCCCTCTGAATTGCGTGCCGAACGACGCGACGGCACCCTGGTGCTGACGATCAGCGACCCCGCTTCCCGCAACACGCTGTCCGAGCAGGTCTTCACCGCCGGCATCGAATCGCTGGGCGTGGCCGAGTCCGACCCCGACGTGCACTGCGTCGTGCTGCGCGGCGACGGCGAGCACTTCTGCGCCGGCGGCAACCTGCAACGGCTGCTCGCCAGCCGCGAGGCCCCGCGCGAGGTGCAGGCAGGGATGCTGGAGCGCTTCCACGAGTTCGTCGAGGTGCTGCGCGTGTTCCCGAAACCGGTGATCGCGGCGGTCGAGGGCGCGGCGGCGGGGGGCGGCTTCTCGCTGGCGCTGGCCTGCGACCTGATCGTCGCGGCCGAGAACGCGCGCTTCGTGATGTCGTACGGCCGCATCGGGCTGTCGCCGGACGGTGGCTCGAGCTGGCAACTGATGCAGCGCCTGCCGCGGGCCGTGGTGCTGCAGATGCTGTGGCTGGCCGAGCCGATGGGCGCGGCGCAGTTGCAGGCACTGGGCCTTGTCAATTGGGTGACAGACAGCGGGCAGGCGCTGAACCAAGCTCTGGCGGTGGCCGAGCGGCTGTCCCGGCTGGCGCCGAACGCGGTGTCC
>NZ_JBFUCB010000996.1:0-1293 GCF_056405435.1 Rhizobacter sp. P1_G5
GATGGCGATCGCGGTGATCGTCGCGATCGCGTGGGCGTCCACCGCCCGCGTCGACGAGATCACGCGCGCCGACGGCCGCGTGGTGCCCGACGGCAAGGAGCAGGTGATCGCGAGCCTGGAAGGCGGCATCCTGCGCGAGCTGTTCGTGYGCGAGGGCATGCAGGTGCAGGAGGGGCAGGAGCTGGCGCAACTCGACCCGACGCGCTTCGAATCGCAGCAGAACGAGGGCCAGGTCAAGCGCGCCGCGCTGCGTGGCACGGTCGCGCGGCTGACGGCCGAGGCGAACGGCCGGGCCTTGCAATTCCCGTCCGACGTGTCGGCGCTTTCCAGCGTCGTCGAATCGGAGACCGATGCCTACAACGCCCGCAAGCGCGCGCTCGACGAGGCGGTGCGCTCGAACAGCCGCAGCATCGAGCTGGTGATGAAGGAGCTGGGCGTCTCGGAGGCGATGTCGGCGAAGGGCCTGATGTCCGAGGTCGAGGTGATGCGGCTGCGCCGCCAGGTCAACGACCTGCACCTGCAGTCGCAGGAGCGGGTCAACCGTTTCCGGCAGGACGCAAGCACCGAGCTCGTGCGGGTGCAGACCGACCTGGCGCAGATCGAGGAGCAGCTAGCCGGCCGGCAGGATGTGCTGCGCCGCACGGTGCTGAAGTCGCCGGTGCGCGGGCTGGTGAAGAACATCCGCTCGGTGACGGTGGGCGGCGTCGTGAGCCCGGGCGCCGCGATGATGGAGATCGTGCCGATCACGTCGCGGGTGCTGATCGAGGCGCGCGTGAAGCCGTCTGAGATCGGCTTCCTGCGGGTCGGGCAGACGGCCGAAGTGAAGCTGGCGGCCTACGACTACACGACCTACGGCGGGTTGAAGGGCAAGATCGAGTACATCAGCCCCGACGCGCTCGGCGACACCGAGAAGACAGCCGCGCCCGACCAGACCTACTACCGCGTGATGCTGCGCACCGAGCGCTCCACGCTGCGCGAGAAGGGCAAGCCGCTGACGGTGCTGCCGGGCATGACCGGCTCGGTGGAGGTGCGCACCGGGGAACGCTCGGTGCTGAGCTTCTTGCTGCGGCCGATGCTGAAGTCCAAAGAGGCATTCCGGGAGAGGTGATTTGTCAGGTCGGGTTGGCGCGGAAGGCGCGGGCGGGGAGTCTGGGGCTCGCCGGTCGCGGCGGTCATTGCCCCTGGGGGGCAATGACTCCCCTGCGCTGACTGGTTTCATGGCCCGTCGCCCAAACTCCCGCCACTCACTTCGTTCGTTGTGGTCAAACAGTGGGCGACAGTCAGTTCACGAAG
>NZ_JBFUCB010000997.1:0-1291 GCF_056405435.1 Rhizobacter sp. P1_G5
GGCCGCTGCCTGTCGGCCCTGCCGCGCGAATGGCGGCTGCCGGCGCTGCTGTGCCTCGCGTTCGCCGAAGACTTCGCGGTCATCGACGGCGACAGCGCCCGCATCCCGTGGCTCGCGGTGTGCCTGCCGTCGAACTGGGCACCCGAAGAGAAAGTCGGCCGGCACTTCGCCGAGGTGCACGCCCCGGTCGCCGACAACCTGCTGCTCGTCAACGCCGGCGAGCACCTCGCGCGGCTCGTCACGCAGCCCGATCGCTGGGAGCGCTTCGTCTGGACGATCACGCGGCACCCGCGGCTGCATGCGCACCCGGACCGCGTCGACCCGGCGCCGTGGTCGCCGGCCGCCACGGCCGACGAGCTCGCGGCGCGCGCCTTCTTCCGCACCGAGCACCAGACCTTCATCCCGGTGCCGGGCGTGCGCCAGGCGGTGTTCACGATCCGTGTCAGCGTCACGCCGCTCGCGCAGGCGCTGGCCGACCCTGCGCAGGCGCGCCAGGTGCACGATGCGCTGTCGACGATGAGCCCCGCCGTGCTGGCCTACCGCGGCCTGACCGATGCGCGCGACCGCCTGCTGGACTGGCTCGCGCGCCGCGCAGCATGAACAGCCGCCCGATCGTGCCGGCGGAGCTCGGCTGGTCGCCCGAGGGGCTGCCGTTCTCGCCGCGCCATGGCGATGTCTACCACCCGCTCGCCGGCGCAGCGCAGCAGGCCCTGCACGTCTTCCTCGGCGGCAACCAGCTGCCGCAGCGCTGGCAGGGCCGCACGCGCTTCGTCGTGCTGGAGACCGGCTTCGGCCTCGGCAACAACTTCCTCGCCACCTGGGATGCCTGGCGGCGCGATGCGCAGCGCTGCGACACGCTGGTCTTCGTCTCGACCGAGCTGAACCCGCTGCGCCGCGATGACCTGCAGCACGTCCCGCGCGAGCCGGCATGGGCCGCGCTCGCGCCGCAGCTCGAAGCCGCCTGGCCGCCGCTGACGCCCAACCTGCACCGCCTCTCGTTCGAGGGCGGCCGGGTCCAGCTGCTGCTCGCGCTCGGCGACGCGCGCGACTGGCTGCCCGAACTGGTGGCCGAGGTCGATGCGTTCTACCTCGACGGCTTCGCCCCCGCGCGCAACCCCGATGCCTGGGACAGCCGCCTGCTGAAGACCCTCGGCCGGCTGGCCGCCCCGGGCGCGACGGCCGCCACCTGGAGTTCCGCACGCGCGGTGCGCGACGGGCTGGTGACGGCCGGCTTCGAGGTGGAGCGGACGCCGGGGCGCGGCGGCAAGCGCGACATCACGCTGGCCCGGTT
>NZ_JBFUCB010000998.1:0-1289 GCF_056405435.1 Rhizobacter sp. P1_G5
GCCGAGAAGCTCGCGAAGTAGTTGGTGCGGTCGAACCAGGTGCTGCCGTTGGCAGCCAGCCCACGCTTGGTGAACTCGGCCCACACGGTGCGGTGCTTCGGCGTGCCCTTGAACAGCAGGTGCTCCAGCAGATGGGCCATGCCGGTCTCGCCGTAGTTCTCCATCCGCGAGCCGACGTGGTAGGTCATGTTGACCGTGGTGGTCGGCTTGGAGTCGTCGGGGATCAGCAGCAGCTGCAGGCCGTTGGCGAGGCGGTACTCGGTGATGCCTTCGACCGTCTGGACCTTGTTGACACCGGCCGGCAGGGCCTGTGCGGAAGCGGTCTGCACCAGCAGAGTGCCGGCAACGATGAGAACGGCGGGCAGGAGACGTTTCAGCATGGGGCGGGGGAATCCGAAGCGAAGGGCGCAGTGTAGAGCGCTGTCCTTCGCCGAGGTTCCGCCAACAAAAAGAGGAGCCCGCGGCTCCCCTTCTCTGCATGTCCGTTCGTGACGGCGGGTGACTCAGCCCTTCGCGGCGGCAGCCTTCTGGTACGCAGCCAGCCCGCTGCTGATCTCGGCTTTGGCCGATTCCGGACCTTCCCAGCCGGTCACCTTGACCCACTTGCCGGCCTCGAGGTCCTTGTAGTGCTCGAAGAAATGCTGGATCGCCTTCAGGCGCATCTGGTTGATGTCTTCGGGCTTCTGCCAGTGCGTGTAGATCGGCAGCACCTTGTCGATCGGCACCGCGAGCAGCTTGCTGTCGCCACCGGCCTCGTCTTCCATCTTCAGCACGCCAATCGGGCGGCAGGTGACGACGACGCCCGGCGACAGCGGGAACGGCGTGATCACGAGCACGTCGACCGGGTCGCCGTCGTCGGACAGCGTCTGCGGCACGTAGCCGTAGTTGCAGGGGTAGTGCATCGCGGTCGTCATGAAGCGGTCGACGAACAGCGCGCCGCTTTCCTTGTCGACCTCGTACTTGATCGGGTCGGCGTTCATCGGGATCTCGATGATCACGTTGAACTGCTCGGGCGCCTTGGCGCCGGGGGGGACTTTGTGCAGGCTCATGAAGTTCTCTTGATGAAGAGGCAGGGATCGCGAGGGATAACCCGCATTTTAGCTGCGCGCCCTGCCCGCGCCTTGCGCGAGGCTGACGACGCGGTCCGCTGGAAAACACCATGACGGGTTTCGTTGCCTTCAAGGCGGGTCATCCCGTAGCATGCGCCGCAGACCCGTCAGGGCTCACGTGAGTACCTTCGTGCTGCGCACTCCGGTGTTCGCCCTTGGGGCGGCCCGGCGGGCTCACGC
>NZ_JBFUCB010000999.1:0-1287 GCF_056405435.1 Rhizobacter sp. P1_G5
CCCCAGGCCTTCAGCGCCACCACCGCGAGCACGCTGTTGATCGCCGACATCATCAGCAGGCGCTCGGTCACCTGCCCGCGCGGGCGCATCTGGTGAACCAGCGCCAGCACCAGGACCGGCGAGGTCGACATCGCGACGGCGCCGGCCAGCGCGGCCGAGAGCGACGGCGCGTCGAACGCGAGCAGGCCGAGGTAGACGCCGAGGCCGGACAACACGCCCTCGAGCACGCAGGTCAGCGCGAGCCACGGGTTGTCGATCAGCCAGCGCGGCCGGATGCGGCTGCCGAGTTCGAACACCAGCACGCCGATGGCCAGGTCGATGAGCGGCTTGACCGGGTCGAGGTCGGTGCGCTCCAGCAGGCGCAGCGCCAGCGGGCTGGCCAGCGCGCCGGTCAGCATGTGGCCGCACAGCCGCGGCAGCCGGAAGCGCCGGCGCAGGATCTCGCCGAGCACCACCGCGACGACCATCACGATCGCGAAGCCCAGCACCGGGTCGACACCGCGCAAGTGGTCGAGGGTCCAGGAGGCGGTGGCAGCGGAGGGGGCGAACCAGTTCTCGAGCGTGGAAGACAAGGACATGCGGGAGCCGGCAAGGAAAGACGAGACGTTCGCCCGGATCGCAGCAAGGATCGGGGAAACTGCGGGGGATCTTGAAGGTAACCGTATCCGACCTCAAGTGCAGCGCCTTCGCGGCGCAACTTCTTGTAAGACAGCGCCTACACGCCGGCGCTCAACAACATTCAGCTTCAGCACGACCATGGACAAGCAAACACTTTCCTTCCAGGCCGAGGTCAAGCAGATCCTGCACCTGGTCACGCACTCGCTCTACTCCAACAAGGAGATCTTCCTGCGGGAACTGGTCTCGAACGCCTCGGATGCCTGCGACAAGCTGCGCTTCGAGGCGCTGAACAACGCCGGGCTGTATGAAGACGCGCCGAACCTCGAGGTGCGCATCGCGTTCGACAAGGCCGCGAAGACGCTGACGATCACCGACAACGGCATCGGGCTGTCGGCCGACGAGGCGGTGGCCAACCTCGGCACCATCGCGAAGAGCGGCACGCGCGAGTTCATGAGCAAGCTCGAAGGCGACCAGAAGAAGGACGCGCAGCTGATCGGCCAGTTCGGCGTCGGCTTCTACAGCGGCTTCATCGTCGCCGACCGCATCACCGTCGAGTCGCGCCGCGCCGGCCTGCCGGCCGAGCAGGGCGTGCGCTGGAGCTCCGAGGGCAGCGGCGACTTCGAGGTCGAGACCATCACGCGGCCGCAGCGCGGTACCTCGGTGATCCTG
>NZ_JBFUCB010001000.1:0-1287 GCF_056405435.1 Rhizobacter sp. P1_G5
GGCGAAGACCGCATGTTCGCCGGCCCCGAGAGCGCGCTGCCGCCGGCCGCCAACGAGGCCGCGACGGCCGAGACGCCGCGCCGCCCGCTGCGCCGGGCCGGCCTCGTCGTGATGGTGCTGGCACTGGCGGGCATCGCCGGCGTGCTGGCCTGGCAGGGCGATGGCCGGCGCAGCGCAGTCGCGGCGGTCGACCTGCCGGCGCTGAACCGGCTGCTCGCGGGCTACCCCGAGGTGGAGACGGTGGCTGCGCCGAGTGGCGGCGGCAACGTGGTCGTGCGCGGCTTCGTCGAGACGCGGGCGCGCCGCAAGGCCCTGCAGGCGGCGCTCGAGGCGCTCGGCCCGCGCGTGTCGGTGACGGTCGTCAGCGCCGAGGAGATGGTCGAGCAGGCGCGGCGCTTCGTCAGCGACCCCGGCGTCACGGTGGCGTACGCCGGGCAGGGCCGGCTGGTGGTCTCCGGCACGGTCGAGGACGAGGCGGTGCGCCTGCAGATCCGCCGCCTGGCCGAGGACCTGCACCCGACGGTGCTGGTCTCGGACAAGGTCAGCTACCGGGCCAGGCCGCTGCGCGACGACGGCGCGGCGTCGCGCGAGCAGTGGGCCTCGTGGCAGAGCGTGCTGCCGTCGCGCATGGTCGGCATCACCGAGGACGCGAACGGCCTGAAGCACATCCAGCTGGCCAACGGCAGCCGCTACTACGAAGGCGCGGTGCTGAAGAGCGGCGGCGAGCTGCAGCACATCGACACCGACGGGTTGGTGATCAGCGGCGGCACCACCGCGAAGCCGCCGGGAGCCGCCCGATGAACCCGATCCCGCATGACGCACCCGCGTCAGCGCCCCGATTTCACGCGCCGGAGCGATCCGGCGCGTGGAATGCCGCCGCCCGCCAGGGCGGCACCTGAGTCGTGCGCGTCAGCGCACAAAAGCAAGTCCATCCCTTTCACTCAACACCCAGGAGAGAACACCATGGCAGACGGACCCAGCGCAGACCAGAGCGTCGCGACGATGCGCCAACTCGCAGCCGACCAGATGAAGGTCCAGCTGGCGGCGCAGACGCTGTCGACCCAGAGCTCCAACATCACGACCACCACGCAGTCGATCCTGGCGGGCAACGCCATGGCCAGCGAGTCGGTCAAGCAAGGGGCCCAGGACGTGCGTCAATCCTCGCGAGCGAGTTGACGACCGCTGCCGCGCGCCGCGACCGCAGGGCCGGCGCGCGGCTTTTCCTCCATTCCCGAAACCACACCTTCGAAGCGGAGAACGCCATGTCCGAAGCAGCCGTCATTGCCG
>NZ_JBFUCB010001001.1:0-1283 GCF_056405435.1 Rhizobacter sp. P1_G5
GTGTTGGCCGACACCGGCGGGCGGGTGTTGGGCTTCGACTTCGATGCCCAGGGCCGCATGCTGGCCGCCGATGCGATGAAGGGGCTGCTGGCCATCGGTCGCGATGGTCGGGTGGAACTGCTGGCCGACCGAGTCGGCCCCGACGACCCGATCCGGTATGCCAACTCGGTGGCCGTCGCGCCGGACGGTACGGTGTACTTCACCGACGCCTCGTCGCGCTTTGCACCTTCGCACTGGGGCGGCACCTACGAGGCCAGCGTGCTCGACATCCTCGAGCAGGCCGCCACCGGCCGCGTGCTGGCCTACGACCCGGTGGCGCACGGCACGCGTGTGGTGGCACGGGGTTTCTCGTTCGCCAACGGCATCGCGCTGTCGGCTGACGGGCGCACGCTGTTCGTCGCCGAGACCGGCCGCTACCGGATCTGGAAACTCGACGCTGCGGCACGCGGCATCGATGTGCAGCGTGCCACGCCCCAGGCCCGCGTGCTGCTCGACAACCTTCCCGGTTACCCCGACAACCTGATGCGCGGCCGCGACGGCCGAATCTGGGTCGGCCTCTTCAAGCCGCGCAATCCCGCCGCCGACAGCCTCGCCGAGCGGCCCTTTCTGCGCAAGGTGCTGCTGCGGCTGCCGCGCGCATGGCTGCCGCTCGGCAAACCCTACGGTCATGTCTTCGCGATCGACGAAGACGGCCGCGTCGTCGAAGACCTGCAGGACCCCACCGGCGCCTACCCGGAGACGACTGGCGCCACCGAAACCGCGCAGCGCCTGTACATCCACAGCCTGCACGCACCGGCCATCGGCTGGCTCGCGCTGACGCCGGTTTCATCAACTGTTCCAACCCGCTGAAGGAGGCTTGTCGTGAAGAACCCCATCCACCTGCTGCGCCTGGTGGTGCCGCTCGCCGTGGCCCTGCTGGCAGGCGCGCCGGCCGGCGCTCAACAACCCCTGGAGAAAGCCAAAGTGAAAAACGTCGTTCTCGTTCATGGCGCCTGGGCCGATGGCTCGGGCTGGCACCGCGTGCACGATCTGCTGCGGGCCAGGGGCTACGCCGTCAGCATCGTGCAGAACCCGCTCACCTCGCTGGCGGCGGACGTGGCCGCCGTGCAGCGCGTGCTGGCCCGGCAGAACGGGCCGGCCCTGCTGGTGGGCCATTCCTACGGCGGCGTGGTGATCACCGAGGCGGGCAACGCCCCGAACGTGGCGGGGCTCGTCTACGTGGCCGCCTTCGTGCCCGATGCCGGCGAGTCGGTGGCGTCGATGCTCGAAGGCGGTGCCCCGCC
>NZ_JBFUCB010001002.1:0-1277 GCF_056405435.1 Rhizobacter sp. P1_G5
GCGGTCGACCTTGCCGTTGCCCGTCAGCGGCAGCGTCGGCAGCACGACGAATGCGGCCGGCACCATGTAGTCGGGCAGCCGCTCGCGCAGCGCCTGCTTCAGCGC
This sequence comes from Rhizobacter sp. P1_G5, assembly GCF_056405435.1. NCBI lineage: Bacteria > Pseudomonadati > Pseudomonadota > Betaproteobacteria > Burkholderiales > Sphaerotilaceae > Rhizobacter > Rhizobacter sp. P1_G5. The sequence continues at coordinate 106 of NZ_JBFUCB010001002.1, forward strand.
GTCGACATCGGCGCTGCCGGCCACGTAGGCGACGAGCCGCTGGTCGCCGGGCACGTCCTCGCGCGCCAGCACCGCGCTCTCGCGCACGCCCGGCTGCTGCGCCAGCAATGCCTCGATCTCGCCCAGCTCGATGCGGAAGCCGCGGATCTTCACCTGGTGGTCGATGCGGCCGAGGTATTCCAGCTCCAGCGCGCCATCGGCCCGCAGGCGCCAGCGCGCCAGGTCGCCGCTGCGGTACAGCCGCTCGCCGGGGCGGAACGGGTCGCCGATGAAGCGCGCCGCCGTCAGCTCGGGCCGGTTCAGGTAGCCGAGCGCGAGGCCCGGCCCGCCGACGAACATCTCGCCGGTGACGCCGATCGGCACCGGCTGCAGCAGCGCGTCGAGCAGCAGCACGCGCAGGTCGGGGATCGGCACGCCGATCACGCTGCCGGCGCGTGCGTCCAGGTCGGCGCGCGTGATCGGCCGGTACGTCACGTGCACGCAGGTCTCGGTGATGCCGTACATGTTGACGAGCCGCGGCTGCGCATCGCCATGGCGCTCGAACCACGGCCGCAGCGCCTGCAGCTCCAGCGCCTCGCCGCCGAACACCACCTCGCGAAGCGAAGTGCGCCGCGGGGCGCCGCTGTCGACGTCAGCCTGCACCAGCTGGCGGAAGGCAGAAGGCGTCTGGTTCAGCACCGTCACGCGCTCGTCGTGCAGCAGCTGCAGGAAGGCCTCCGGCGAGCGGCTCACCGCCTGCGGCACGACCACCAGGCAGCCGCCGTGCGCCAGCGCGCCCCACAGCTCCCACACCGAGAAGTCGAACGCGACCGAATGGAACAGCGTCCACACGTCCTGCGGGCCGAAGCGGAACCAGCCGTCGGTGGCGCTGAACAGCCGGTCGACCGCGCGGTGCGTCAGCAGCGTGCCCTTCGGCTGCCCGGTGGAGCCGGAGGTGTAGATCACGTAGATCAGGTCGTCGGCGCTGACGGGGCTCGCCGGGTTCTCCACGGGCGCCTCGGCCAGCAACGCGTCGTCGAGGCACAGCGTCGCACCGGCGTGCGGCGGCAGCCGCGCGAGCAGCGCCGACTGCGTCAGCATCACCGGCGCCTGTGCGTCGCCGAGCATGAAGGCCACGCGCTCGGCCGGGTAAGACAGGTCGATCGGCAGATAGGCGCCGCCCGCCTTCAGGA
>NZ_JBFUCB010001003.1:0-1277 GCF_056405435.1 Rhizobacter sp. P1_G5
CCCTCGGACGTGCTCTTGCGATCGAAGGTGAGGTCGATCACGCGCCCGTCGGACTGCACGAAGCGCTGCGCGAAGACATCCCATGCCGGCCAGCCGGAGGCCGCCGCGCCGGGCGCGGCGGTCGTCAGCGTCCACGCCAGCGCCGTCTGCGCCAGCACCCGTTCGATTCCCATCGCGTGTCTCCCGGGCGGCCGTGGATGGCCGCCAGGAGGGCACGCTAGCGGCGCGCCCTGCAGGCGTCTGTGCGCTTTCGCACCGTCACTTCACGGTGAACCACGACGCGGCGAATGCCACGTACGACGGGTTGAACAGGCCGATCGAGCCGCTGGTCGCGCCGGCCGGGATCGTCACCTGCACCTGCGTGTCGCTCAGCACGCGCACCGGTGCGTTCTTCGCGTTGCCGACCCAGGCATGGTCGAGCCCGGTGAAGCCGCTGCCGCTCAGCGTGACCACCGTGCCGACCGGGCCGGCGGCGGGCGAGAAGCCCGAGATCGCCGGCTGCCGGTAGGCAGCAGCGGTGGTGAGCACGGTGAACGAGGTCGCGGTGAACGCCGCATGCGCCGGGTTGAACACGCCGATGGCACCGCTGGTCGCGCCGGCGGGAATCGTCACCTGCACCTGGCGGTCGTTCAGGACCCGCACCACGGCGTTCTTCGCCGCACCGACCCAGGCCGCGTTGACGCCGGTGAAGCCGCTGCCGTTGAGGGTGACCACGGTGCCCACGCCGCCGGAGGCCGGTGTGAAGCTGGCGATCGACTGCTGCGGGTTGCTGCCGGCCGGCGGCGTCGGGGGGACGACGGGCGGAACAACCGGGGGAGTGACCGGCGGAACGACGGGCGGCGTGGTGGTCGGCGGCGTCGTGACCGGTGCCGCCCCCCAATGCCGGCGCAGCAGCGTAAGCTTGTCCTGGCGCGGCACCAGCTGGTCGTCGAGGATGCCGCCGGTGTCGCCGCTGTTGGGCGTGTAGGACCAGTAGAAGCTGCTGCGGATGCCCTTGCTGACGAGGTAGTCGACGAAGGCGTTCTGCCAGGTCACGTCGGCCTGCCCGCCGGTGCCCTGCCCGTACTTGCCGCCCCACTCGCCCACCACGACCGGGTGCGTGGACGAGAACTGCCCGAACAGCGTTTCCCAGTTCGCCGCGAGATTGGCCGGGAAGCTGGCCGCGCCGAACGACGACTTGACGTACACATCGGGCCCATAGGTGTGCGGCGACAGCACCAGCTTGTCGGCCGGGATGCTCAACGGCTGGTAGGCCTGCGGCTGGAAATCCTCGCCCC
>NZ_JBFUCB010001004.1:0-1277 GCF_056405435.1 Rhizobacter sp. P1_G5
CCCGTACTCCTCGTCGCTCAGGTTCAGCCGCGCGAAGATCGCATCCTTGGCGAACACGAAATCGCTGACCACCGCCTGCGAGAACATGCCCGGCTGCGCCAGCGAGCGCACCTGGCGCAGCCGCTGGAACAGGAAGAACACCTGGGTCTGGAAGGCGTAACCGGGCTGGTCGGCATAGAAGCGCTCGAGGAACGGGTTTTCGCCCGCCTGCTCCAGCATCGTCTCGGCCCCCAGATGAGCCGCCAGCCGGCGCGCCAGCGAGCTCTTGCCGACACCGATCGGCCCCTCGATCGCGATGTGGCGGAAGCGCTCCAGGCCCGTGCTCATTGGAACATTCACGAGCGGAAGATGAAGTAGACCGCGCCGACCAGGCACAGCCCGGCCCACACGTAGTCGAGCTTGAACGGCTGGCCCATGTAGATCATCGCGAACGGCACGAACACGCCGAGCGTGATGACCTCCTGCGTGATCTTCAGCTGCGCCAGCGAGAAGCCGCCGGCATAGCCGATCCGGTTGGCCGGCACCTGCAGCAGGTACTCGAACAGCGCGATGCCCCAGCTGATCAGCGCCGCGACGAACCACGGCTTGTCGGCCAGGCTCTTCAGGTGGCCGTACCAGGCGACCGTCATGAAGACGTTCGACGCGATCAGCAGCACGACGGTCTGCACCGACACGGGGATGGCATTCATGGGTCGATCCGGGAGAGGGGTTGGGGGTCGAGGCCGGCCAGCAACGCCGCGACGCGGCCCCGTCCGGGGATGAGGAGGTCGGGCGCCAGGTCGGCCAGCGGCGCGAGCACGAAGGCCCGCAGGTGCATGCGCGGGTGCGGCACGGCCAGCGCCGGCAGGCCGATCACCTGCTCGCCGTACAGCAGCAGGTCGAGGTCGAGCGTGCGCGGCGCGTTGCGGTACGGCCGCTCACGGCCATGCGCCGCCTCGATGGCCTGCAGGCCGGCGAGCAATGCCAGCGGCGACAGCGTGGTGCGCAGCCGCGCGACGGCATTGATGAAATCAGGCCCCTGCGCATCGACCGGCTGCGTGCGGTACAGCGGCGAGGCCTGCAGCGAATCGACGCCCGGCAGCGCGGCCAGCTCGGCCAGCGCCTGGGTCAGCGTCGCGCGGGCATCGCCCAGGTTCGCGCCCAGGCCGACGAAGGCCTCGGCGCCGGGCTCATTCGCCGGCATTGCCGCCGGTGGCAGGCGCATCGCCGGCACCACCGCCCGGCTTGCGGCGGCGGCGGCGGCGCTTGCGGGCGGGTTCGGCCGAGCCGCCCTCTGC
>NZ_JBFUCB010001005.1:0-1267 GCF_056405435.1 Rhizobacter sp. P1_G5
CGCCCAGGCTGTTCGTCGTGCTGTACGCGCGTGCCGACAGCTGCGATCCGCCGAGTGCCGGGAACAGCCGGTCCGACTCGCCGAACGGTGCGCCGTATTCAAGGCCGTTCGGGCCGACGAAGTTGTCGTATCGGGACGTATTGCCGGTCTGGTCCTGAGAGGTGAACATCTGACCGCCGATGTAGTTGCCGGCCAGCCAGTGGCCGACGTCGCCGGGCTCGCGCGGCGCATCGCGGCTCGCCGCGATGGTGGTGATCGGGTCCAGCGTGAACCCGGCCGAGCCGTGCTCTGCCGCCGGGGCGGTGGCCTGCAGCCCCAGTCCGGCCAGCATGATGACGAGTGCATGGATCTTCATCGCGTCGATCTCCTGAAGCTGCCGCGGTGGATGCCGGGGGCGAGAGTCCGCTCGGCAAATGGCGTGCCTGACCGCGTCCGGCCCTGTTTCGTGTTCGCGCTTCACCCTAGTCATTTCTACGTACCGCCCGCCCGGCCTACGTAACGCACTACGTAGTACGCTTCGCGGCTGATTTCCATTGCGCAGGAGACGCTCCATGAACAAGGTGTACGCCAGTGCCGCCGACGCCCTCAAAGGCATCGTGCGCGACGGCCAGCTGCTGGCCGTCGGCGGCTTCGGGCTGTGCGGCATTCCCGAGGCCCTGATCGGCGCGCTGCGCGACAGCGGCGCGAAGAACCTGACGGTGATCTCGAACAACGCCGGCGTCGACGGTTTCGGCCTCGGCCAGCTGCTCGAGACCCGGCAGATCAGGAAGATGATCTCCAGCTACGTTGGCGAGAACAAGGAGTTCGAGCGCCAGTACCTGGCCGGCGAACTCGAGCTCGAGTTCACGCCGCAGGGCACGCTGGCCGAGAAGCTGCGCGCCGGCGGCGCCGGCATTCCGGCCTTCTTCACGAAGACCGGTGTCGGCACGCTGGTCGCCGAAGGCAAGGAAACCCGCGAGTTCGACGGCGCCGTCTACGTGATGGAGCGCGCGCTGCTGCCCGAGGTGAGCCTGGTGAAGGCGCACAAGGCCGACCGCAGCGGCAACCTGGTGTTCCGCCGCACCGCGCGCAACTTCAACCCGGCGGTCGCGATGGCCGGCAAGGTCACGGTGGTCGAGGTGGAAGAGATCGTCGAGACCGGCACGCTCGACCCCGATGCGGTCCACCTGCCGGGCATCTACGTGCACCGGCTGGTGCTGAACGCGCACCCCGAGAAGCGCATCGAGAAGCGCACGATCACTGAAACCGCGAAGGCAGGGAGCTGACC
>NZ_JBFUCB010001006.1:0-1261 GCF_056405435.1 Rhizobacter sp. P1_G5
GTCTGCAGCAGCAGCGACATGCCCATCGCGGTGATCAGCGGCGCGAGCCGCGGCGCGGTGCGCAGCGGCCGGTAGGCCACCTTCTCGATCGTGAAGTTGAGCGCCGAGCACACCACGATGGCGGCGATCAGCGAGATCAGCATCAGCAGCCAGCCCGGCAGGCCGGTGCCGGCCAGCGCCGTGACGACCGTCCAACTGGTGAGCGCACCCACCATCAGCACCTCACCGTGCGCGAAATTGATCAGGTTGATGATGCCGTAGACCATCGTGTAGCCCAGTGCGACCAGCGCATACACGCTGCCCAGCACCAGACCGTTGATGACCTGCTGGATGAAGGTATCCATGTGAAAAGTCTCCTGCGGAAATCCAAGGCGGCAGCCTTGTCGAATCAAAGAACAGCTGCCGCGCGAAGCCAGCCACCGTTCCCTGTAGCAAAAAGCCCGCCGTGGCTATCTGGCGGGTTGCGCTGCACCTAAATGACGCGGTGGCGGCGGATTCTAGAGGGCGCTCACCGCTAAAACAGGCCTCGGTTACCCGGGCGGAACAGAACAAGTCTCGGCGTTTACCCGGATCTGCCGCGTTTCCTGCTGGACTCCTCGTTCATCCGGCGCAGTTCCTGCAGGCGCTCTCCGATACGCAGTTCCAGGCCGCGCGGCACGGGTTCGTAGAAGCGAGGCGTTTCCATATCGTCGGGCCAGTAACGCTCGCCAGCCGCGAAACCGCCCTCTTCGTCGTGCGCATAGCGGTACTCGCGCCCGTAGTCGAGGTCCTTCATGAGCTTTGTCGGTGCGTTGCGCAGGTGCAGCGGCACCGGGCGGGTGCCGTCCTGCTGGATGAAGCTGCGCACCGCCTTGTAGGCGGCGTAGACGGCGTTCGACTTCGGCGCCATCGCGAGGAACACCACCGCCTGCGCGAGCGCCAGCTCCCCTTCGGGCGAGCCCAGGCGCTCGTAGGTCTCGGCCGCGTCGAGCGTCATGCGCAGCGCGCGCGGATCGGCCAGGCCGATGTCCTCGCTGGCCATGCGCACCAGGCGGCGCGCCGCATAGCGCGGGTCGACGCCGCCGTCGAGCATGCGCACGAACCAGTACAGCGACGCATCGGGGTCGCTGCCGCGCACGGATTTGTGCAGCGCCGAGATCGTGTCGTAGAACTGCTCGCCGCCCTTGTCGTAGCGGCGCAGCTGCTCGCCGAGCGATTTCTCGAGCTGGGCCTCGTCGAGCTCGGCCGCGGTGCCGACCATGCGCACCAGGTTCTCGTAGGC
>NZ_JBFUCB010001007.1:0-1259 GCF_056405435.1 Rhizobacter sp. P1_G5
GTTGTAGATGGCCTGGTAGATGACGACGCCGGTCTGCGTGCCGCTGCCGTCCTGCGTCAGCAGGAAGCCGGCGCTGGCGGCCGGCCGGTCGGTGCGCACGGTCGAATCGATCGCCGTGCGCGCCGCGGCGATCGAGCGGGTGTTGACGCCCAGCGCTGCGGCGTTCGGCGCCTGCGGCTCGATGTAGCGGATCGCCGCCACGGTGTCGTCGGGTGACGGCTTGAAGCCGGAGTCGAAGCGGTCGAACACGTGGTAGCCGGGCAGGCCGGCCGCGCGCACGCGGGCCTCGAAGGCCGGCACCTGCGAGCGCGGCATCAGCTCGGTCCAGCCGAGCCCCTGCAGGTGGCCGCTGACCTCGAGCCAGGCGGCGGCGGCGCGGTGCATCTCCTCGCGCGTGACGTCGTCGGACGAGATCATCACGCCGCGCAATGCTTCCAGCGCATGCAGCGGATACTGCAGCTGCGCGGCGAGGTTGGACGACGCATGGACCGCATCGCGCTCGAACGCCGCCTGCACGCGGGCGTCTTCCCATTGCGCGACCTGCCGCACGCCGAGCGCCATCAGCAGCGTGGCGACGCCGAGCGTCAGGCCGACGGTGCGGCGCCGCGCGGCCCATTCGTCGCGCGGCTGGCCGATCAGCGTCAGCGCGATCGGCGTGCCGATCAACACGCCCAGCGCATCGCCGGCCCACCAGGTCCACCAGTTGAAGGCGAGCTCGCCGAGCGGCTCGCGGCCGGCCAGCCACAGCGCGAGCGTCGCGATGCTGCAGCTGACGAGGCTCGCGGCGACCGCGCCAAGCCCGAAGAAGAGCGCGATGTCGCGCGGCTCGCTCAACGTGAACGGCCGGTGCACGAAGCGCTGCACCAGGGCCGCGGCGAGCGCCGCCTGCAGCATGGCGCCGACGGCGATCGTGGCCGGCACCGCCAGGCCCGCGAGGCTGAACCCCGCCTGCTCGATGCCGATGCCGGCGTTGACCAGGAACGAGCCGATCAGCACCCCGGGCAGCACCCGCCAGCCGTAGGCCAGCAGGCAGGCCAGTGCGATGCCGGCGGACGGGTACAGCGGCGAAGCGAGGCTCGGCGGGATCGCCAGCAGCAGCGCTGCCCAGCCGACCACCGCATAGGCGACGGCGGTGCCCGCCAGCGCGAGCGGCCAGTGCGGCGTGGGGCGGGGCGTCGCTGGCGTCATCGAATCGATGGGGCGAGGTGGGGGCAAGGGGAGCCTACCACCTCGATCGGCCGGTCAGGGCACTTCGTGGC
>NZ_JBFUCB010001008.1:0-1256 GCF_056405435.1 Rhizobacter sp. P1_G5
GCATCGCCAAACTCCCGCCACTCACTTCGTTCGTTGTGGTCAAACAGTGSCGATGAGTCAGTCYACGAAGCGCGCTGGCGCGCGCCAYCCCCRAARCCGATCTTCTCCGTCGCCTCAGAARTCGCCCCCAGCCCATCCCCTCACCCGCCGCGCMGAACCAGTCGCTCTGGTTGGGGGGAAAAGATTGAAGTGATCGACGAGCATGCGAGCGCCCGCACGCTTCGTCGGTCACTTCAGTCTTTTTCCCCTCACACAGCACGGTGGTGGCGGCAAAGGCGCGGGTGGGGAGGCTGTGGAGCGCCAATAGGGACGGGCCATGAAACCAGTCAGCGGAGGGGAGTCTTCGCCCCCCAGGGGGCGAAGACCGCACCGGCCGGCGAGCCACAGCCTCCCCACCCGCGCCTTTGCAAGCGCGGTCACCCACCAAGATACGCATCCAGCACCTCACGATTCGCACGAATCTCGTCCGGCGTGCCCACAGCCAGCACCGAGCCTTCGACCATCACCATGATGCGGTGACACAGGTCCATCACGAAATCCATGTTGTGCTCGATCACGATGAAGCTGCCACCGCGCTCCCGGTTGAGCTCCTTCAGCAGCACGCTGATGCCACCGACCAGGCTCGGGTTGACCCCCGCACACGGTTCGTCGAGCAGCACCAGGTCGGGCTCGCTCATGAAGGCCATCGCGATGTCGACCAGCTTCTGCTGCCCGTAGCTCAGCTCACCCGCCTTCTGCTGCGCGACGTGGCCGATGCGGAACTTCTCGATCAGCGCATCGGCCTGGTCGCCGAGCCCCGAGTCGCCCGGCGCGAACAGCCGGCCCGCCATGCTGCCGCGGTGCTCCTGCGCTGCCACCAGCAGGTTGTCGCGCACGCTCATGCGGCCGAACACCTGCAGCGTCTGGAACGTGCGCCCCACGCCACGCCGGCTCAGCTGCAACGGCGACAGGCCGGTGATGTCCCGCCCCTTCAGTTCGACCCTGCCGCCATCAGGCCGGATCTGCCCCAGCACGCTGTTGAACATCGTCGTCTTGCCCGAGCCGTTCGGGCCGATCACGCCGAAGATCTCGCCCGGCATCACCTCGAACGACACGCCGGCCACCGCGACGATCGCGCCATACGACTTGCGCAGCCCGCTCACCTTCAGCAGCGGTGCGCTCATGGCTGAGCCCCGATCGCTGCCGCCGATGCGGCCCGCGCCGCCGAGGCCTCGCGCGCTATGCGCCGCGCCCGCAGCCGCTCCGGAATGCTCAGC
>NZ_JBFUCB010001009.1:0-1254 GCF_056405435.1 Rhizobacter sp. P1_G5
CCATCCGCAGCGCGCCCGCACGCGGCTGCTGGACTTGCTCGGCGAGGTGCTGATGCCGGCGGCGGAACCCGCCAAGGCGCCAGCGCCCCCCCCGCCGACCCGCACCGCCGCGGCCGCAGCACCCCGCGCCGCGCCGCCCGCCGAAGACCTCTGGGCCCGCACGCAGGCCGGCATCGCGCCGCTCAAGAAAAAACGTTGATTCTTCCCCACACCTTCGAACAAGGGGGTTGAAATTGATAATCGATTGTTTATCATCTGCGCAAGCCGTGATGAACACCTTTATCACGGCGACGCCCCGCCCCTCAACCCCGGAGTCCCCACGTTGATCGCCTGCGCACTGAACCCTGCCCTTGCCCGCCGCGCCTTCGCGCCGTCGGTGCCGGCGTTTCAGTGTCTCGGTGGCCGTCGGGCCCCGCCCGGTCCGCTTGCCGGCTGAGCTTCGCGACGCACGCGCGCTCATCCCGACGGCCCGGTTGCTTCCCGCACCGGGCCGTCGTGCTTTCTGGCCCTGCCGTCCTCGTCCACACAGGAGATGTCTCATGTCCAAGATCACCATGCCAGCCCGCAAGCCCCGCAACCCACTGGTGGCGCCCGCGCACTTCCGTCGCGCCGGCAGCCACCAGGCAGGCGGTACCTCGCGACAGGATGCGCGCCGCGCACTCAGCCGCGAACTCGACCAGCTCAGCAGCCCCCGGCTGCGCCACAGCCCATGAATCCAACGCAGCGCCAGCGCGCTGCCGAAGAAGGAAATGATCATGACCAGCTCGAAGCCCCAGACGTGGCGCGCCCTGACGCCGCGCCACTCCGGCTCCTCCCTCGCGCGCCGCACTGCAGCGGCCGCCCTGAAGTCCGCGAGCGCCGTGCTCGCTGAACTGGCCCAGCGCCTGGCGGTACCGCCGGCGCCGCCCGCACCGCCGCTGCCGCCGGTGCTCGAGTTCTACGCGCAGTCCGGCGCACCGGAAGGTGCGCTGTACCTCGATGGCGAACTCGTCGGATGGGTGCAGGGCGTCACGCGCCTGTGATTCATCCGTGAATTGAAACGGGGGCCTCGCGGCCCCCGTTTTCATTGATGCGCCGGCACCGGCTTCGGATGCCGCTTCTCCCACAGCTTGTGCACCAGCACCGCGACCGGCACCCAGCCCAGCCACATCACCAGGTCGATGCCCTCGTGCCACCACTGCCAGGTGTCGACCGGCTGGTCTTCCCAGCCCATCGCCTCCTCGATCATGTCGAACACGCCGAGCCAGGTCACCA
>NZ_JBFUCB010001010.1:0-1248 GCF_056405435.1 Rhizobacter sp. P1_G5
CAGCGGGTGTGGCCGAAGCGGCAGGTGCGGTCGAAGCAGGGGGCGCAGTCGAGCTGCAGCTCCTCCTTCAGCCAGATCACCTGCGCGCGCGGGTTCAACGGCGGCGTGTGCTCCGGGCTGGTCGAGCCGAACACGGCGACCTGCGGGATGCCGAACGCCGCCGCGACGTGCATCAGCCCGGAATCGTTGCTGACGACACCGCGGGCGCCGGCGATCAGCACCATCGCGTCGATCAGCGTGGTCTTGCCAGCCAGCACGTGGCAGGCGCCGGGCGCGGCCGCGGCGATCTCGTCGCACAGCGCGACTTCCTTGCCCGAGCCGAGCAGCACGATCGGCAGCCCGTGGGCGGCCTGCAGCGAGCGTGCGAGTTCGGCGTAGTGCGAGGCCGGCCAGCATTTGGCGGGACCGTATTCGGCGCCGGGCGCGAAAGCCCAGTACTGCTGCGGCGCCAGGTCGGCCGCGCGGGTCACGCGCTCGAGCGTTGCCGCATCGAACTGCAGGCGGGGCCGTTCACTCTCGGCGGGGCCGCCCGCCAGCGCGCTGTAGAACGCCACCATCGGCGGGCGCCCGCCGGGGTTCGGCAGCCGCTTGTTCAGCAGCAGCGGCCGGCCTTCGCCCTGGTAGCCGATGCGCTGCGCAATGCCGGCGAAGAACGGAATCAGCGCCGACTTGATCGAGTTCGGCAGCACGTAGGCGGTGTCGAAGCGGCCGCGCAGCGTGGCCGCGACACGGCGCCGCGCCGACCAGTCGAGCCGCCCGTGCGCGAACGGCAGCTCGATCACCTCGCGCACGCCGGCCATCGCCCGGTACACCGGCGCGACCCACGGCAGCGCGGCGACCGTCACCTCGTCACCGCGCGCCGCCAGCCGGCCGACCAGCGGCTGCGACATCACCGCGTCGCCGATCCACTGCGGGGCGATCAGCAAGGCGCGGTTCATCGCGTCGGGTCAGTGCGAGTGGAGTTTTTCGCCGGCCTTCAGGCGATACACGGTGCCGCAGTACGGGCACTTGCCTTCGCCGGTCGTCGCGACGTCGATGAACACCTTCGGGTGGGTGCTCCACAGCGCCATCTTCGGGTTCGGGCAGAACACCACGCCGGGGCCCTGCACGTCGTGCGCGGTGACCTCGACCACTTCCTGTTGTTTGCTTGTGCTCATGGGGTCCTCAGACGGCGGTCAGCCATTCGGCGTACTTGGGGTTGCGGCCGTTCACGATGTCGAAGAACGCGCTCTGGATCTTCTCGGTGAT
>NZ_JBFUCB010001011.1:0-1247 GCF_056405435.1 Rhizobacter sp. P1_G5
CGGTCAAGGTGACGTCGGACAAGGTGTTCAGCGACAGCGATTTGATGGTGCGCGAAATGACTCCAGAGACGATCAGGACGCGATCCGAGGTCAGCGCGTAGTAGGTCTTCGACCTCTGCATGGCTTCGACGAAGAATCTTCCGATCACCATGTAGAGGCCGACCGCTACGAACGGTATGCCCCAGAGCACGAAGAATCCTGGGGCCGAGCCGGAACTGGCGACGCCAATCTCCCAGAAGATGGCAAAACCACACCACATGAGGCTGAATGGAATCGTGAAGACGTCGGAGCCGCGCAAAACGACTCCTTGACGCGGTCGACCCCACCAGAGGGCGTGCTCTCCAGGAGCAATCGCCTCACGAATTTCTTCCGGCAGTTCTGTCATAGGATTTCTATGTAAACGAGTAGCGGCGCCGAGTGATTGCCCGCCCGGCGATCGAGGCAAGCCTACCCGATAGCAGTCGCCGGCGACAGGCCGCACCTGGCCGGCTGGCGACTTTGGCTCTCAGCTCAGTGTCCCTCGCGCATCAGTTTCAACGCCATCGACCGGAATCCCATCGATCGTCCCTCGATACGAAACAGGTCGACGATCTCTCCAATATCGACAAAGCCTGAGCGCCGATACAGGCGGATCGCCGAATCGTTGGACGATAGAACCTGCAAGTCGATCCAGTCGAGAGCAGTCTGAGACGTTGCCCACTCGCGTGCATGCGCCAGAAGTCCGGCGCCGACACCCGTGCGGCGCCGCCCAGCGTCGACGCCCATGCCCAGAATGCAGCGATGGGACGTATGGGCTTCAGCTCGCGCGCGGAGATCAATATGGCCAATGATGCGGCCGTCGGCCAGGCGCGCAACCCAAGCACGTCGCCACCCAGGCTCGAACAGCGGCACGTCGAGTGCCTGCCGAAAGGCACGGGCGCGTTCGCCTTCGAAGCGCGAATCGGCTCTGGCCAGCGGCTGGAACAGTGGCATCCCGTCGCGGCCGTTGTCGGCGACATGATCGGCGAGGTAGGCTGCAAACGGATCAAAGGCATCCGAGTGCAGCGGCTCTATTGAGAACGTCAGGCTCATCGAGCGGAGTGTCTCATCCCAAAGTACGACATGGCGCGGCGCTATGCATGTCGAGTCCCTTCTGTCTGGAGGCATCGAAGTCGCTCAAGGTGTCACTCGAATGCAGACGCATCCGAAAGACAGGTCCTGGCCGATTGACGCCGGTCAGCGGCGTCACCAAACCCTCAGTACTTGAC
>NZ_JBFUCB010001012.1:0-1244 GCF_056405435.1 Rhizobacter sp. P1_G5
GTCGACCGCCGGATCGAAGCTCCAGCGGCGTCGCGACGCCAGCATCTCGCCCGCCACCGGCCCGGCCACCAGGTTCGTCGCGRTCGCCGTGTACACCGTGCCATCGCGGCCCAGGTCGGCCGACAGCTCGAACACCCCCGCCCCCGCCTGCGCGTTGAACCACGCGTCCGACGGCCGGTGCAGCATCGCCATCAGCCCACGCGTCTGCTGGCCGAACCAGGCCATCGCCTGCTCGCGCACCAACATGGCCTCGTCGCGATGCAATCCGTCGGCGGCCGCGATGTAGTCGTCATCGAGCGCCAGGTCGACCAAGCCCGCCCCGCGCCGCACGACGGCCTCGGCCTCCTCGCGCGCCACACCGCCCCACACCAGCTGCTCGACGCGCGTGCGCACCGGCGTGAAGAGGTACTCCGTGCGGCCCGCCTCGTACGGCCGCRCCAGCAGCACATGCTCGTCGCCCACCGGCGCGCCGGTCGATGCATCGATCGTCGACGCCGGCACCTGCGCCACCAGCCGCGCAGTCACCAGCAAGGCCGCCTGCGCCGCGTCCAGCACCAGCGTGTAGCCACCCTGCGCATCGGTCACGGCCACCCGCTCGTCGCCATCGCACTGCAGATCGTCGTTCGCATCGACGCACACCCGCGCGCCCTGCAGCAGGCCGCGCATCACCTTGCCGGTCAAGGTGAGCCCGCTCGGTGCCGGCGGCCCCGGGTCCGGCGTGGCCGGGGCTTCGCCGCCGCCGCCGCAAGCGCTCAACACGCAGGCCGCCGCCACGCTGCACGCGGCCACGACACCACCCCGCGCGAAGCGCCTGATCGTCCTGCTCATCGACGCTCCCTGTTGAACTGGCGCGGATGGTAGGGCGGCGATGTCATCGATTGGCCTTGTATGACGGCAAACGATGTAACGGTCAGTGCGCGATCACCTCGCAGCGTCCATGCATCCTACGAAAGACCCGCGGCTCGACCGCGCCGGGCTGCGCGAACAGCCCGCGCCGCGCGGCCTTCGCCTGCGCTTCGAGTGCGCCGTATCGCCCACCGTCCTGGCCACCCTTGCGCCGCCGGAAATGGTCGCTCCACGCATGCCCGTGCGCCACCATCCAGGCCGCCACGTCGTCACCATCGACAGCCACGCGGGCGATGCTGCGGTGGTAGCGGTCCTGCGCCACCGTCGCGAACTGCACGCGCCGGTGCAGCACACGGCGCGCCAGTGCCTCGGTCGCCTGCGTGCCCCAGGCCTGGCAG
>NZ_JBFUCB010001013.1:0-1238 GCF_056405435.1 Rhizobacter sp. P1_G5
TCGCCCTCACGGCCGTGCTGCTCGTGTCGCTCGTGCTCGCGCAGGCGCTGGGGCTGATGCACGGCATCGCGCACATGCGCCATGTGCCGGGCACACCGGGCACGGCCACCCTGGCCGCCGGCGTGACGGCCAAGGCCGCCGACTCGGGCTGGGTCGCCAAGCTGTTCGCCGGCCACCAGCACGGCGGCGATTGCGATGTGTACGACCAGTTGACCCATGGCGACGCGCTGCACGGCATGACGCCGGTCTTCGCGGCCGTCGAGTTCACGCAGGCGCCGGTGGCGCTGCACCGCGGCTGGCACATCGCCGCGCAGTCCTCGGGCTTCCTCGCCCGCGGGCCCCCTTCCCTGAGCTGATCCGCCTTTCCAGGTTCGTCTCCGGGCCCGGCTGTGCATGCGCACGCCGGCCCCGGCTTCATCAGCTTTGTCGGAAGTCTTCCCATGCATTCGCTCGTCTCGAAGCGCCACGCCGTGTCCGTGGCCATCTCGCTCGCTTTCTCTTCTGCCGCCTTCGCGCAATCCACCCCGGTCGCAGCCGTTGCACCCGCCGCGGCGGCCAGTGCCCCCGCCACGCTCGACAAGGTCGTGATCACCGGCAACCCGCTCGGCCGCAGCGAGATCGCCGCGCCGGTTTCGGTGCTGACCGGGGATGAGCTGACGCTGCGCCGCGGCAGCTCGATCGGCGAGACGCTGAACGGCACGCCGGGCGTCTCATCGACGTATTTCGGCCCGAACGCGAACCGGCCGGTGATCCGCGGCCTGGACGGCGACCGCGTGCGCATGCTCAGCAATGCCGGCGGCTCGCTCGATGCGTCGAGCCTGAGCTTCGACCACGCCGTGCCGATCGACCCGCTGATCGTCGACCGCATCGAGGTGCTGCGCGGCCCGGGCGCGCTGCTGTACGGCGGCAGCGCGGTGGGCGGCGTGGTCAACGCGCTCGACAACCGCATCCCGTCGACCCGGCTGGACGGGCTGAGTGGCTCGGCCGAACTGCGCCTGGGCGGTGCCGATGCCGAACGCGGCGGCGCGGCGCTGCTGGAGACCGGCAACGGCCAGTTCGGGCTGCATGTGGACGCCTTCGGCCGCAAGACCTCGGACCTGCACGTGCCGAGCTTCACGCCGCGCGCCGATGGCGAGGACCAGCCGGAGACGAAGCGCGTGCGCGCGTCGGCCAGCGACTCGCACGGCGGCGCGGTCGGCGGCTCGGTGTTCTTCGACCACGGCTACCTGGGCCTGTCG
>NZ_JBFUCB010001014.1:0-1234 GCF_056405435.1 Rhizobacter sp. P1_G5
CTATTGCTCGTCGGCAGCTTGGACGAGGGGCGGCACTTGCGAGTCTGGCTCAGCGGCAAGGGGCTCGCATCGCTGTGGGCCCCGCTAAGACCGGTCGTCGGCCTGAAAAGACGGCCTTCGGAAGTTTGAAATTTTGGTGCGACCTACCGGGCTAAACCGTCGACGAACGGGCGTTCTTTGGAATGACGAACGGAAACCCGTGGCAATGCTCACTCCACGCATCGGCCTGTCACGCCGGTATTCCCACGACACCCTGGCAGCGATCGAGTCCGCTGGCGTGAGCATGCGATGATTCGTTGATGCGCTACCTCTCCTCTGCTGCGGCGCTGATTGCCGCTTCGTGTACAGCGTGGGGTCTCATGGGCTTCGTGAGCGGCTCTCTGCTCGTCCCAATTCTGCTGCTGCACTTCGCTGCAGTTCTTTGGGTGTGGCGAAGGTGAACTGCTATGCGCCGGTTCCGTTGAGGCGTCCTGACGGGGCAACGCACCTGACGAGTTGCCATGTCCTGTACTTTGGAGTAGCGATTTTGGTAGCAGCATCGCAACTCATTGATTTCATTGGGTTGCGGTACATTGCAAAGCCGCTGAGGCGAGTGCGTCCGGCGTGATGCCGGCGCTCGGCACCGACGCAGGGTGCTTGGAATTCGCTTGCGGGCCACGGGCTGGATCGGCTGCGAAAGCGAGTTCCTTGGAATTGAGAATCGGCCGCAAAGCCGCGCCAACGCTCACTTCACGGACCGGCCTGTCACCCGGTGTTCAACGGGACTTGGAGAGGGTGTATGCCAGCGCGGCCTGACGCGTCTCGGATCAACAATGGCACCGAATCAGTCTTTTGCTGATTCCTTCAGACGGTTGCCGCTGTTAGGGTCGCGTACTGCACGCTTGTTAAGGGGGGCAAGTAGCCTTCGGGACATTTGCCAGATACTTCAGGCGGAGATAAGGCCATTAGGGGCGTTCTTGTAACCCCGCTTGAGAACGATGAAAGTGCTGACTGCTTGATTGGCATTCCTTGACCTTACCCGTTGCCATAAGGGAGTAATTCATGAGTATGCGGCCACGTATGTCGTCCCGATGGCCGAAAAGGTCACGACTCAAAAGGCAGCGACCAAAAACAATCACAAACCGGCCTACGGAAGAGAGAAAGCCGGCAATTCCTTGGTTAAAGGAAATCGAGGACCTTTTGAACGCAATTGTTAGCTTCACATTGCAATCAATCGGAACCTTCGCCCTAGGGC
>NZ_JBFUCB010001015.1:0-1232 GCF_056405435.1 Rhizobacter sp. P1_G5
GTCCTGCTGTGCGCGGCGCTGTGTGCCGTGTGGATCCCGCCGCTGCCGGTCGCGGGCCGGCGCCTGCCGCTGTGGCCGGTGCTGCACCTGGCGGCCATCGCCGCGGCCTGGGCCGGCGGCGTGCTGCAGGCGCCCGGGGTCGCGGCGCTCGCGCTGCTGGCGGCCTTCGCCTTCGGCAGCCGGTGGGCGCAGGCGCGCTGGCTGCGTGCCGCGCTGATGGTGCTGGCCGCGGCACTCGCGATCGCGCTGTTCGTGCACGTGGTGCCGGGCTTTCGCAACCCGAAGCTCTACGACGGCATCCGCTTCACCGCCGACGCGCTGCCCTTCACCCAGTACCTGAACTTCGACAAGGGCTCGGCCGGCCTGCTGTTGCTGGCCGCGTTCGCGTCCCGCTCGGGCACGCGGCGCGAATGGCGCGGCACGCTGGCCACCGCGGGCCTCGCCTTCGTCGCGACGGCGGTGGTGGTGTTCGCGCTGGCCGTGTCGGTGCACCAGGTCGCTTTCGCGCCGAAGCTGCCGGTGCTCGCGATCCAGTTCCTGTTCGCCAACCTGCTGCTGACCTGCATCGCCGAGGAGGCGCTGTTCCGCGGGCTGCTGCAGGAACAGTTGCATCGCCGGCTGCCGGCGGGTGGGGCCGTCGCGCTGTCGGCCGTGCTGTTCGGGCTTGCCCACCTCGCCGGCGGCCCGGCCAGCGCGCTGCTCGCGGGCCTGGCCGGCCTCGGCTATGCGGCGGCGTACGCGCGCACGCGCCGCATCGAGGCGGCGGTGCTGGTGCACTTCGCGCTCAACGCGACGCACTTCCTGCTCTTCACCTACCCGGCCCTCGCAGGCCGCTGAGGGCTCGGATCAGAGCTTCGGGCCACGCGGCAGCCCGGCCGCGTCGTAGTCCCGGCGGTGCGAGAACCAGGACCAGCCCCAGGCCACGAGCGGCAGCAGGATGGCGGCGAGGGTCCAGGGCCAGTGCTCGACCAGCGTGTCGGTCGTCGTCGCGATCAGGCCCGGGCCTTCAGGCACCGGCGGCGGATCGCGCATCAGCGGCTCGTCGCGCGTGTCGCTCGTGTGCGGTGTCACCGGCGCCGCCAGCACGGGCGCCATCGCCACCTGGCTGGCCGCAGGTTCCGGCGGCTTCGAAGCCACCGGCTTCACGGGCTCGGGCAGCTTCGCGGCCACCGGTTTCGCCGGCTCGGGCCGGGACGCCGCCGCGGCCGGCGCGGACGCCCGCGCCGCCACCC
>NZ_JBFUCB010001016.1:0-1230 GCF_056405435.1 Rhizobacter sp. P1_G5
GCCTTCCGTTGACGAACCGCTGGTCTCGCTGGACGACGTGCACCTGTCCTTCGGCGACAACGAGGTGCTGAAGGGCATCTCGCTGCAGGTGAAGCGCGGGCAATCGGTCTCGATCATCGGGCCCTCGGGCTCGGGCAAGTCGACGCTGCTGCGCTGCATCACCGGGCTGATCCGGCCGCAGCGCGGCGAGATCCGCGTCGGCGGCACGCGCGTCGACCAGCTGCGCAGCGAGGCCGAGTTCATCGCGCTGCGCAAGCGTGTCGGCTTCGTGTTCCAGCAGTACAACCTGTTCCCGCACCTGAGCGTGCTCGACAACCTGCTGATCGCGCCGACGCTGGTGGCCGGCCGCGACCGGGCCGAGGCACGGCGCGAGGCACTGGCGCTGCTCGACAGGGTGCGGCTGCTGCACAAGCAGGACGCCTGGCCGGGCGAGCTCTCCGGSGGGCARCAGCAGCGCGTGGCCATTGCSMGGGCSCTGGCGATGCGCCCGGAGCTGATGCTGTTCGACGAGGTCACGTCGGCGCTCGACCCGGAGACGGTCGGCGAGGTGCTGCACGTGATCCGCGAGCTGGCGGCCGAGGGGCTGAGCTGCGTGCTGGTGACGCACGAGATGCGCTTTGCCGAGGAGGTCAGCGACGAGGTGGTCTTCACCGAGGCCGGCCGCGTCGTCGAGCACGGCCCGRCCGCCCGCGTGTTCCATGCGCCGACCAGCGAGCGCACCCGCGCCTTCCTGAACCGCAGCCTCGACCCGTCGCGCGCGCCGGTGCTGCCGCAGGTGCCCCTCGAACTCGCGGGCTTGCGATTCGCCATCTGATCTCTTCTTCACCACCCCCACCCATGATCGACTTCTACTACTGGCCCACCGGCAACGGCATGAAGATCGCCATCGCGCTGGAAGAACTCGGGCTGCCGCACACCCCGTACCCGCTGAACATCCGCACGAAGGAGCACCACACGGCGGCGTTCGCGGCGCTGAACCCGCACCGCCGCACGCCGGTGATCGTCGACCACGCGCCGTTCGGCGGCACGGCGCCGCAGACGGTGGTGGAGTCGGGCGCCATCCTGCTGTACCTGGCCGGCAAGACCGGCGCGCTGCTGCCGCCGGACGAGGCCGGGCGCTGGCAGGTCACGCAGTGGCTGTTCTGGCATGCCGCGCACCAGGCGAGCGGGCTCGGCCTGCTGCAGCGCTGGCACGAGGGCGAGGCGGCCGGCGCGAGCGATGCGCAGCGC
>NZ_JBFUCB010001017.1:0-1223 GCF_056405435.1 Rhizobacter sp. P1_G5
AGGATGGCGTGATCACCGACGCCAACCCGCCGGCGCTCGCGCTGATCGGCTACACGCTAGAGGAACTGAAGGGCCGCCAGACGCTGGAGTTCATCGCGCCCGACCAGCTCGCGCGCGCCGCCGCGACGCAATCGGCCGGTGCCGAGATCACCTACGAGAGCGTCGCGCTGCACAAGGATGGCCGCCGCCTGCCGGTGGAATTCACCGTGCGCACGATGCTGCGCAACGGCGAGCGCATGCGCATGACGCTGGTGCGCGACCTGCGCGACCGGCAGGCGGCGCAGGAGCGCATCCACCACCTGGCGCACCACGACGCGCTGACGCAGCTGCCGAACCGGATGAGCTTCATGGAGACGCTGGAGCACCGCATCACCGGCGCGCGCACCAGCGACTCGCAGCTCGCGCTGCTGTTCATCGACCTCGACCATTTCAAGCGCGTCAACGACTCGCTGGGCCACCTGATCGGCGACACGCTGCTGCAGACGGTCGCGCAGCGCATCATCCAGAGCCTGCGCTCGACCGACCTGGTGGCGCGCTTCGGCGGCGACGAGTTCATCGTGCTGCTGCCGGGCGTGCTGCAGCGCGCCGACGTCGAGGAGGCGACGCAGAAGCTGCTGGCGGCGATCGAGGTGCCGGTGAATGCCGACGGGCGGCTGATCTCGGTGACGCCGTCGGTGGGCATCTCGATGTTCCCGCACGACGGCCAGACGGCCGACGAGCTGATCAAGAACGCCGACACCGCGATGTACCTCGCGAAGGCGCGCGGCCGCGCGAACTACCAGTTCTTCACGCCGGCGATGGCGCGCTCCGCCTATGCCGCGCTGGTGATGGAGAGCCAGCTGACGCAGGCGCTGGAGCGCAGCGAGTTCATGCTGCATTTCCAGCCGCAGGTGCGTGCGCACGATGGCGTGCTGGTCGGCGTCGAGGCGCTGATCCGCTGGAACCACCCGGAGCGCGGGCTGCTGATGCCCGACCATTTCATTCCGCTGGCCGAGCAGCAGCGGCAGATGCTGCCGATCGGCCAGTGGGTGCTGCGCGACGCGCTGCGCTGYGCGCGGCGCTGGCACGAAGCCGGCATCAGCAGCGTGCCGGTGGCGGTGAACCTGTCGAGCGTGCAGTTCCAGACGGTGGGCTTCATCCAGATGATCGCCGACATGCTGCGCGAGGAAGGCGTGCCCGGCGAATTCCTCGAGCTCGAGCTGACCGAGCGCATGCTGATGGAC
>NZ_JBFUCB010001018.1:0-1221 GCF_056405435.1 Rhizobacter sp. P1_G5
GTGCAGCGGAACGGGCCCTTCGCGAGCGTCGGCAGGTTGTGCATCCAGCTGTTGTTCGAGCGCACCTGGCGGCGGCCGATGATCACCGCGTCGGCGGGGGCGATCCGCGCATCGGCGGCCACGCGCTGCAGGTCGTCGAGCAGGCGCTGCGGCGCGAGCTCGATGCAGCCCGACGGCGTGCGCAGCAGCTCGGGCAGGCGCGGCGCCAACGGGCCCAGGTCGATGCCGTGCGGTGCCGCCTTCAGCCTGTCGAGCGTCAGGCCCTCGGGCTGGCGGCCGAAGCCGTCGCCGAACGGCCCGCTGCGCAAGGCCAGGTCGAGCAGCCGCTCCGGGCCGCGGTGCGCCGACAGCGCCTGCAGCACCGCATCGGCCTGGTCGCCGGCGAGCTTGCGCACGTCGTCGGCCACCAGGGCGTCGTCGAGGGCCGCGATGTCGGCCTGGGCGCCGCGGCCTTGCACCAGCGCGGCGAGCCGCAGCAGCGTTTCCCACTCGGCTGGCGCGCCCGCCGGCGGCGGCAGCACGGCCGGGCTGTAGCGCGCATGGTTGCGCACGCTGAACTGCGGGAACGCGACGTCGTAGTGCGTGTCCTCCAGCGGCGACAGCCCGGGCAGGATCACGTCGGCATGGCGCGTCGTCTCGTTCAGGTAGATGTCCAGGCTCAGCATGAAGTCGAGCCCCTCCAGCGCCTTCGCCAGCCGCGCGCCGTTCGGTGCCGACAGGACAGGGTTGCTCGCGATCGTGATCAGCGCCTTCACCTGGCCCGCACCCGGCGTCTCGATCTCCTCGGCCAGGCAGGTCATCGGCAGCTCGCCGTACACCTCCGGCGCACCGCTGACGCGGCTGTGGTGCCTGCCCGTCACGATGCCGCGCCCGCGGCCCGGCGTGCCGGCCGTGTTGGCCGCGAAGGCCGCCGCCTGCGGGAACATCGCGCCGCCGGGTTCATCGAGGTGGCCGGTCAGGATGTTCAGCACGTCGATCAGCCACGAGCAGGTGGTCCCATAGGCCTGCACGCAGGTGCCGAGCCGGCCGTAGACGCAGCCGCGCCCGGCCGCGGCGAGTTCGCGCGCGAGGCTGCGGATCACGCTCGCATCGATCCCGCAGCGCGGCGCCATCGCGTCGGCAGCGAACGGCCGCACCGCATCGCGCAGCGCCTCCACCCCCACCAGGTGCGGCTGCAGGCGCCCGAGCCTCACCAGCCCCTCGGCGAACAGCGTGTGCACC
>NZ_JBFUCB010001019.1:0-1215 GCF_056405435.1 Rhizobacter sp. P1_G5
GGCCCTCAATGCCGAGACGCTGGAAGTGGAGCCGCACCTCGCCCTGCACTACTTCTACGACTCCTACTTCATGGTGAACCGACAGAACACCAGGCTCGCGAAAGACATCCGCGACGGGCTGGAGAAAGCCATCGCCGACGGCTCGTTCGACAAGGTCTTCCAGGACTACTTCGGCGAGCGGCTGCGCAAGGCACGGCTGGACAAGCGCACGGTGATCGAGCTGCGCAACCCGCTGCTGACGCCGGGAACGCCGTCGAACCGGCCGGAGCTGTGGTACGACGCCAAGCGCGGCCGCTGAAGCTCGCACCGAGGCCGGCGTTCAGCCCAGCGCCACCAGCTCGGCCATGACCGGGCGAAGCAGCCGGTCGACGTTGCGCAGCAGCGGCTCGAGGCCGGCGTCGTCGAGCTCGTCCAGGCAGGCGCGCTCCAGTTCCGTCGCCGCCTGGTGGACGCCCCGCACGGCCAGCGTGCCGGCGACGTTCTTCAGGTCGTGCGCCATGCGCATCGCGGTCGCCGTGTCGCCGCTCGCGCGGGCGGCCCGGAAGCGTTGCGCGAAGTCCGTCTCCCGGTCGCGGAACATGCGCATCAGGCGCAGGTACAGGTCTTCGTCGCCCATCGTGGCGGCGATGCCGGCCGGGCGGTCGATCGACGGGGGGTCGTCGGGCGCCGCGGCCGGGTGGATCCAGCGCGCGAGGGTGGCGAAGAGTTCGTTCACGTTGATCGGCTTGGCGACGTGGTCGTTCATGCCGGCGGCCAGCACCTTGTCGCGGTCGCCGACCAGCGCGTTGGCGGTCATCGCGATCACCGGCAGATCGCGCCACTGCGGCTGCTGGCGCAGCGCGCGCGTGGCGGCGTAGCCGTCCATCACCGGCATCTGGCAGTCCATCAGCACGCCGTCGAAACGCTGGCGCGCCAGCATCGCCAGCGCCTCGCGGCCGTCGCAGGCCACGCTGACCGTGATGTCGGCATCGCCCAGCACGCTCAAGGCGATCTCGCGGTTGATCGCGTTGTCCTCCACCAGCAGGATGTGCGCGCCGCGCAGGTGCGCCTGGTGCCCGAGCAAGGCCTCCTGGCGCTGCATCGCGCGCGGTGCGCGCGCCCGTGCCAGCCCCAGCGCCTCGCCGCAGGCGTCGAACAGCGACGAGGGCGTGACCGGCTTCGTCAGCAGCGCGCCGACGCTGACCTGCTGCTGCACCAGCTGCCGCTGCGCATCAT
>NZ_JBFUCB010001020.1:0-1215 GCF_056405435.1 Rhizobacter sp. P1_G5
GGGCACACCCAGAGGTTGACCCTCTCGGGGCGGTCGAACAATCTCATCTCGAATCAGCTTCACCGCATGCAAACAGAACCTTCTGGAAGAGTCATAGGACTTGGCGTTCACGACTCCGTGATGATGTCCTTCGGACTTGCCCTTGACGGGACCTTCCATCTGAATCTTCAGACGGCTTCCGGGCAGCGCCAGCAGTTGCTGCTTTCCGGTGTCATCAGAATCGGCCTGAGGGATTTCATCAGCGGTCTGGTGGTCTCGGAAGTTTTTTTCTGGCGGTTGAACTCGGCTGAGCACGTCAGCGAAGACGCTTGGCGAGTTTTGCTTGGTGGAAACTTCCTGGAGAGAGATCTCGCTCCAACAATCGATCAACTCACTCGAGATCACAACTCGTGCTCATTGCTCTTGTTGGAGTCGTCATACGGCGGCACAGTAGCCGCCCTCTGCAACCGTCTGAGTGTTGAACACTTCTCGTGACCAAGCGCCTTGTCAAATAGAATCGAGACGCCCCATGGACGAAGTCAATCGCACATCGCGCCAACGAGCGGTGATGGACAGGTCGCCGGACACTCACACGCCTGTTGAAGATGTTCGCGGGCCCGATGCTCACACCGGCGTGCGCAGCCGCAGTTCCGACGCCGGCAACGGGTGATACGGCTGTTCGCCGTCGTTCAATCGGAACCTCGCCTCCAGCGCCTCGACGCCGTCCAGCAACGCCTGCAACTGCGCCGCTTCGTCGGGCTTCAACTGCCGCGTCTCGTCGTCGACACGCGGCCTGTTGTCCCGCTCGCGTCGGGGCGGATGCAAAGGCTGCACATGCACGGCCTCGTCGATCGCCTCCCGCATCGGCACCGTGTGCGCTTGGCTCGCCGCCGCCGAAGCGGCCCCCTTCAGCCAGCCGCGCAAGCCCGCCAGCAGCGCCTGCAGCCGCACCCAGCGCTGCTCGCGCCAGGCCGGCGTCGCACGCTGGCCCGGCGCATCGGCATAGCGCTCGACGAACAGGCGGCCGCTGGCCGTGCCATAGCGCCGCGCCATCCGCAGGATGCGCTTGCGCGGCATGCCGATGTGCAGCTCGCCCTCGCCCGGCCGCAGCGCGAGCCGCGCAACGCGGTTGCGCGCGGTGGCCAGGCGCATCGCGCTGCGGTCCTGCCAGTCCTTCGCGGTGAGTCCGGCCGCCAGCAGGAAGCCCGCCAGGAAACCCAGCGGCTTGCCATGGCG
>NZ_JBFUCB010001021.1:0-1210 GCF_056405435.1 Rhizobacter sp. P1_G5
GCGGCACCGAAGCACCGAAGAGTTCTACAACCTGAACGCCAACGTGCGCTACGTGCGCATCAACGGCGTCAAGCGCGCCACCGGCTACGGCTACTCGATCATCGAGGCGAGCTTCAAGTCGCCGGGCAGCGACAACACGCTCGGCTCCACCGTCGCGACCTCCGTGATCCCGCACCCGGCCGACGGCAGCAACCTGATCCCGCCGGCGGCCCCGCAGGCACCGATCGACACCATCCAGTTCTCGCTGCCGGACGGCACGCTGGTGACCCGCGTCGGCTTCGTCGGCCGCTCGCGTCATGCACGCGAGCGCGGCGAGGACTGGAACGAGGCCGGCTACGGCGCGAACGAGACCGTCGATGCCGCCGGAAAACCAGTGGACAAGGGGCCCGGCGCGCACCTGAACTTCGTGGCCAACTACTTTGCCTTCCGCACCTGGGGTGTCGAGTTCATCGACAACAGCAAGGTCACCGGCGTCACCAAGCCCAAGGTGATCGTCAACGAGTACTTCCAGCAACCGCAGTACGGCGGCGGTCATTCCTTCGTTCGCGGGTTCGACAACCCCAACACCACCGGCTTCGGCTGGATGAGCCCGGGCGACCTGCTGGACGACAACACCTACACGCTGGGCGGCCAGGGCATCGCCGCGTGCCCCGTGGTGCCCAAGCCGCCGCAGAACGCGCTGGCCAAGCCGACGAGCGGCTACAACAACATCATCGGCGCGAACGATGGCTGCAGCGTGGTGTTCGACTCGTTCCCCGGCCATGCCGCGCTCTCGACCGACGCCAACGGCGTGCTGGCCCGCAGCGCCGACGTGCCCGGCGCCACCCAGTTCTACGACTACGCCGTGAGCTTCGACCCGGCCACCGACAAGGTGACCACCGCCACCCCGGTCGCCGGCAAGACCGTCGCGGCACGCTCGTTGAAGACGGGCGACGTGGTCGAGTTCTCGCCGTCGTTCTTCTCGACCGTCGCGATCATGAGGGGGCTCGGCACCACCGACGGCCATCGCTACTACACCAACGAGCTGAGCTACGTGGTGGGCGCCGGCCTGCGCCCCTACTACGGTGCGCASCCGCGCCTGAACAACACGCCGCTGCCGTCGGCGACGTTGCAGGGGGGCCTCGGTTCGGTCTCCTACGACTACGCCGACAACTCGACCTTCGTGTTCCAGCAGCCGTACAACAACATCGGCATGCAGAACATGCAGCGC
>NZ_JBFUCB010001022.1:0-1206 GCF_056405435.1 Rhizobacter sp. P1_G5
GGTCGAGGCCTCGCCGTTCGATGCGGCACCGAAGCGTGGGCGCGGGCCGCGCGGGGCCGAGGGCGAGCGCCGCTGGGTCAAGCCCATGCTGATGGCCGAGGTGAGCTTCGGCGAGTGGACGCCGGACGGGCAGATCCGCCACGCGTCGTTCGAGGGGCTGCGCACCGACAAGCCGGCGAAGCGGATCACGCGCGAGCGCGTCGTGCCGGTGAAGGCGATGGAGGCGACGATGGCAACGAAGGTGACGCACCCGGAGCGCGTGATCGACAAGCGCAGCGGCATCACGAAGCTCGACCTGGTGCACTACTACGAGAGCGTGGCGCAGCGGATGCTGCCGCACCTGAAGGGGCGGCCGTGCGCGCTGCTGCGTGCGCCGGAAGGCGTGGGCGGCGAGACCTTCTTCCAGAAGCACGCCGGCAAGATGCGTTTCCCCGGCCTGCGTGAGCTCGACTCGGCGCTGTGGCCGGAACACGAGCCGCTGCTGGAGGTGCCGAGCGCGGCAGCGCTGGCGGGCGCGGCGCAGATGAACGTGATCGAGTTCCACACCTGGAATGCGCTGGCGCGCCGCATCGACCAGCCCGACCGCATGGTGTTCGACCTGGATCCCGGAGAGGGCGTCGAGTGGGCGCAGGTGCGCGAGGCGGCGGCGCTGGTGCGTTCGCTGCTGCAGGCGCTGGGGCTCGAGAGCTGGCTGAAGACCAGCGGCGGCAAGGGCCTGCACGTGGTGGTGCCGCTGAAGCCGCAGCACGGCTGGGATGCGGTGAAGGGTTTCTCGCAGGCGATCGTGCAGCACATGGCGAGCGTGGTGCCGGAGCGCTTCGTCGCGAAGAGCGGCCCGAAGAACCGCGTCGGCAGGATCTTCGTCGACTACCTGCGCAACGGCCACAACGCGACGACGGTGGCCGCGTTCTCGGCGCGGGCACGGCCGGGGCTGGGCGTCTCGATGCCGGTGCCGTGGAGCGCGCTCGACGAACTGAAGGGCGGCGACCAGTGGACGGTCAAGACCGCACGCGAGCACCTGTCGTTCGAACGCGAGGATCCGTGGCAGGACTACTGGACGACGAAGCAGGTGCTCGGGCGGGCGATGCAGCGGCTGGGGTACAAGCCGGCGAAGGCGAAGGGCTGATCTCGATCAGTTGAGCGGGGCGGCCCGCCCGTTCACCCTGAGCAGGGACCGAGCTTGTCGAGGGCCCGTCCGTCGAAGGG
>NZ_JBFUCB010001023.1:0-1204 GCF_056405435.1 Rhizobacter sp. P1_G5
GACAAGGACGTGCGCCCCGACGCCCGCGTCACCGTCTTCCTGCGTTCGGCCCGCGTCGAGGACGCGATCGACCTGATCGTCAGCACCAACCAGCTCGCGAAGAAGGTGATCGACAGCCAGACGCTGCTGATCTACCCGAACACGCCCGAGAAGCAGCGCGAGCACCAGGAGCAGGTCGTCAAGGTGTTCTACCTCGCGAGCGGCGACGCGAAGAGCGCGGCCGCCTTCCTGCGCTCGATGCTGCGCGTGCGCGAGCCCTATGTGGACGAGCGCACCAACATGCTCGCGCTGCGCGATTCGCCCGAGAACATCCAGCTCGCCGAGCGCCTGATGGCCCTGTACGACGCGCACGAGCCCGAGGTGATGCTCGACGTCGAGGTGATCGAGATCCGCAGCACCCGCCTCACCGAGCTGGGCGTCAAGTTCCCCGACACCTTCGCGCTGACGCCGCTGCCGCCGGCCGGCGCGACCGGGCTCACGCTCGGCAACGTGCGCAACCTGACGCGCGACAACATCGGCCTGACCGTCGGCGGCCTGCTCGTCAACCTGCGCCGCGAGGTCGGCGACTTCAACACGCTGGCCAACCCGCGCATCCGCGCGCGCAACAAGGAGAAGGCCAAGATCCTGATCGGCGACAAGGTGCCGGTGATCACCGCCACCATCGGCGGCAGCGGCAGCTTCGTCTCCGACAGCGTCAACTACATCGAGGTCGGGCTGAAGCTGGAGGTCGAGCCGACCATCTACGCCGACGACGACGTGGCGATCCGCGTCGCGCTCGAGGTCAGCTCGCTGGCCGGCCAGGTCAAGACAGCCTCGGGCACGCTCGCCTACCAGATCGGCACCCGCAATGCGTCGACGCTGCTGCGCCTGCGCGATGGCGAGACGCAGATCCTGGCCGGCCTGATCAGCAGCGAGGACCGCTCCAACGCGAGCCGCGTGCCGGGCCTGGGCGACCTGCCGGTGCTGGGGCGGGTGTTCTCCAGCCAGCTCGACGATTCGTCGCGCACCGAGCTGGTCCTCGCGATCACGCCGCGCATCGTGCGCAACCTGCGCCGCCCCGACGCGAACGAGACCGAGATGTGGGTCGGCACCGAGACCTCGCCGCGCCTGCGGCCGACGGGGGGCCGCGCGGCCGCTGCGGTGCCGGCGCCCGGAGCGAGCGCACCGGCGGCTGGCGCGCCCCTCTCCGCGACACCCGCGATCC
>NZ_JBFUCB010001024.1:0-1201 GCF_056405435.1 Rhizobacter sp. P1_G5
ATCTGATGCGGCATGGGTCGGTCGACTACTTCCGTGAGGATGGCAGCGCCGTGCCACCCGATACCGTGCCGCTGAACGCCGTCGGCCGCGACCAGGCCGATGCAGCCGGTCGGCTGTTCGCGCAATGCGGCGTGCGCTTCGACAGCGTGCTGGTCAGCGGATTGCCGCGCACCGTCGAGACGGCGGCACGCGTGCTGGCCGCGAGCGCGCAGCCCGAGTTGAACGTGCTGCACGAACCGGCGCTCGAAGAGATCCGCCCCGGCCGGCTGGCCGACATCCCGAAGCACGAGATCGAAGCCGCCTTCCTCGGCGCCTTCCGCACCGGCCCGAACGTGCAATCGCAGCGCTTCCTCGGCGGCGAATCGGTCGGCGAACTGCTCGACCGCGTACTGCCGGCCTTCGATGCGCTGCTCGCGCGCGCCGACTGGCAGTGCCTGCTGATGGTGATGCACGGTGGCGTGAACCGCGCGCTGCTGTCGCGCGTGCTGGCCGGCGAACGGGCCTTCTTCGGCCGGCTCGAACAGGCGCCGGCCTGCATCAACGTGATCGACGTCGGCACGAACGACCAGATCGTGCGCGCGGTGAACCTCGCGCCCACGCAGTGGCTGCACGAGCGCGAGACGATGACGACGATGGAAAAGCTGCTGGCGCAGTTCCTGCGGCAGACCTGACGACCAAACGGAAGTGCCCCCCTTGCGACACCTCTTCAACGCTGATCCCTTGCCGACAGTGTGGCTGTTGAACGGTTTTGTTCTGCCCGTCGACGGTGAACGCGAGGTGGTCAAGTACGAGCGCCTGGGAGGACTGATCGCGGCGTTGCATGCATGCGTCGTGCTGACATCCATTGCATTGCCGACCAGGTCTGCTCGCGGAGTAGGCAGCGCGCGTCCGGGCTGATGCATGACGCGCCCGGGTGCARCCCGGRCTCAACCCCCACTTGTTCGCTTGTCACCTCCCCAAAGGCAGGGCGGTGGCAGAAGGCGGGTGCGGGGAGGCTGTGGTGCGCCAATMAGGAGGGGGCGCCGGAGCTGGCTGGTTTCATGGCCCGCGTGCGCCAGCGCGCTTCGTGAACTGACTGTCGCCCACTGTTTGACCACAACGAACGMAGTGAGTGGCGGGAGTTTGGGCGACGGGCCATGAAACCAGTCAGCGCAGGGGAGTCTTCGCCCCGCCAGGGGCGAAGACCGCTGCGACGGCGAGC
>NZ_JBFUCB010001025.1:0-1201 GCF_056405435.1 Rhizobacter sp. P1_G5
GCGAAGAAGAAGCCGGTCTGCCAGAACCAGAACGAGCACTTGCCCCAGAACGGATCGAGCTTGTAGCCGAAGGCCTTCGGGAACCAGTAGGTGATGCCGGCCATCAGCCCGAACAGCACGCCGCCGATGATCACGTTGTGGAAGTGCGCGATCAGGAACAGGCTGTTGTGCAGCACGAAGTCGGCCGGCGGCACCGCGAGCAGCACGCCGGTCATGCCGCCGATCACGAAGGTGATCATGAAGCCGACCGTCCACAGCATCGGCACCTCGAAGCGGATGCGCCCGCGGTACATCGTGAAGAGCCAGTTGAAGATCTTCGCGCCGGTCGGGATCGAGATGATCATCGTCGTGATCCCGAAGAACGAGTTCACGCTCGCCCCCGAACCCATCGTGAAGAAGTGGTGCAGCCACACCAGGTACGACAGGATGGTGATCACGACCGTGGCGTACACCATCGACGCGTAGCCGAACAGGCGCTTGCCGCTGAAGGTGGAGACCACTTCCGAGAAGATGCCGAAGGCCGGCAGCACCAGGATGTAGACCTCGGGGTGGCCCCAGATCCAGATCAGGTTCACGTAYATCATCGCGTTGCCGCCGAGATCGTTCGTGAAGAAGTTGGTGCCGGCGTAGCGGTCGAGCGAGAGCAGTACCAGCACCGCCGTCAGCACCGGGAAGGCGGCGACGATCAGGATGTTGGTGCACAGCGAGGTCCACGTGAAGACGGGCATCTTCATCATCGACATGCCGGGCGCGCGCATCTTGACGATGGTGGCGATCAGGTTCACGCCCGACAGCAGCGTGCCGACCCCCGCGATCTGCAAGGACCAGATGTAGTAATCGACCCCCACGTCAGGGCTGTACGCGATGCCCGACAGCGGCGGGTAGGCCAGCCAGCCGGTGCGCGCGAACTCGCCGACGAACAGCGAGGCCATCACGAGGCCGGCGCCGAAGGTGGTCATCCAGAAGCTGAAGTTGTTCAGGAACGGGAAGGCCACGTCGCGCGCGCCGATCTGCAGCGGCACGACGAAGTTCATCAGCCCGGTGACCAGCGGCATCGCGACGAAGAAGATCATGATCACGCCGTGGGCGGTGAAGAYCTGGTCGTAGTGGTGCGGCGGCAGGWAGCCGRSGTTSTCGCCGAACGACAYGGCCTGCTGGGCSCGCATCATCASCGCRTCGGCGAAGCCGCGCAGCAGCATCA
>NZ_JBFUCB010001026.1:0-1191 GCF_056405435.1 Rhizobacter sp. P1_G5
GGCCTGGGCCGACGGCGTTGCCTGGGTCGAGCTCGCCTCGCTGACCGACGCCTCGCTGATCAGCGGCGCGGTCGCACAGGCGTTGTCGCTGCAGCTGGTGGTCGGCGGCGATGCGCAGGCCGCGCTGCTGTCGTCGATCCGCAACCTGCAGGCCCTGCTGGTGCTCGACAACGCGGAGCACCTGGTGGAGGCGGTGGCGCCGCTGGTGCAGGCGCTGCAGCGGGCCGCGCCCGGGCTGCGCATCCTGGTGACGAGCCAGGTGCCGCTGCACCTCGCCGGCGAGCGGCTGCTGCGCATCGAGGCGCTCGCCGTGCCGCCCGACGGCAGTGCCGCCGAGCCGGCCCGCCAGCACGGTGCGATCGCGCTGTTCTGCGAGCGCGCGCAGGCGGTCGACCGGCGCTTTGCGCTGACCGACGCCAACGTCGGCGCGGTGACCGAGATCTGCCGCCGCCTCGACGGCGTGCCGCTGGCGCTGGAACTGGCGGCGGCGCGCGTGCCGCTGCTGGGCGTGGCCGGCATCGCGTCGCGGCTGGACGACCGCTTCCGCCTGCTCGCCAGCAGCGTGCGCGGCACGCCGACCCGCCAGCAGACGCTGCAGGCGGCGCTCGACTGGAGCCTCGGGCTGCTCGCACCGGCGCAGCGCGCGCTGTTCGATTCGCTCGGCGTGTTCGCCGGCGGCTTCACGCTGCCGCTGGCCGGCGCCGTGCTGGCCGACGGCAGCGATCCGGACGGCTGGGCCGCGATCGACGGGCTGGCGCTGCTGTCGGACCACTCGCTGGTGCAGGTGAGCGCCGACGATCCGCCGCGCTATGCGCTCAGCGAGAGCGCGCGCGCCTACGCGCAGGCGCGCCTCGCGGACGACCCGCGCGCCCACGCGCTGCGCGGCCGGCATGCGCGCGCGCTGCGCGAGTTCTTCGCCGCCGCGCAGGGCGACTGGCTGCGCATGCCGGATGCCCCGTGGCTCGCGCTCTACGAACCCGAGCTCGACAACCTGCGCGCCGCGCTCGCGTGGTCGCAGCAGCACGACCCCGAGACGCTGGTCGCGCTGGTCGGCGCCGCCGCGCCGCTGTGGCACCACCTGTCGCTGCACGCCGAAGCGAGGCGCTGGCACGAGATCAGCGAGGCGATGGTCGATGACAACGTTCCCAAGCCGCTGGCCGCCGCCTGGTGGCGGGCCGCGCAATGGGTGTG
>NZ_JBFUCB010001027.1:0-1186 GCF_056405435.1 Rhizobacter sp. P1_G5
TCGGGCACGAAGACGCCGGGCACCAGCGTGCCCGACGACCAGCCGCTGCGGCTCGAGATCACCGAGCGCGGCTCGCTCGAGAACCTGGCGCTGCAGCCGGTGCCGCGCGAGGCGCCTGGCGCCGGCCAGGTCGAGATCCGCGTGTTCGCGACCGGCCTGAACTTCCGCGACGTGCTGAACGCGCTCGGCATGTACCCCGGCGACCCCGGCCCGCTCGGCAACGAATGTGCCGGCGTGATCACCGCGGTCGGCACCGGCGTCGATGACCTGAAGGTCGGCGACGAGGTGATCGCGATGGTCGACCGCAGCTTCGCGACCTGGGTGCTCGCGCCGGCGTCGCTGACGGTGCTGAAGCCGCCGCAGATGAGCTTTGCCGAGGCGGCGACCATTCCCGTGACCTTCCTGACCGCCGAGTACGCGCTGAAGCACCTGGCCGGCCTCAAGAAGGGCGACCGCGTGCTGCTGCATGCGGTGACCGGCGGCGTCGGCATGGCGGCCGCGCAGCTCGCGAAGCGCGCCGGTGCCGAGATCTTCGGCACCGCCGGCAGCCCGGCCAAGCGGGCGCTCGCGCAGCGGCTGGGCGTGCAGCACGTGGCCGATTCGCGCTCGCTGAGCTTCGTCGACGACATCCGGCGCGACACCTCGGGCGAGGGCGTCGACATCGTGCTGAACTCCTTGGCCGGCGATTTCATCCCGGCAAGCCTCGGCCTGCTGAAGCCGGGCGGCCACTTCATCGAGATCGGCAAGACCGGCATCTGGGACGCCGCACGCGTCGCCGACGAGTTCCCCGGCCGCCACTACCACCCGCTGTACCTCGGCGAGATCGCCGCGGCGCGCCCGCTGTTCGTGCGCGAGATGCTGCAGGAGCTGCTGGCCGATTTCGCGACCGGCGTGCTGCAGCCGCTGCCGCAGAGGCTGTACCCGATCGAGCGCGCCGAGGAGGCGTTCCGCTACATGGGCCAGGGGCACCACATCGGCAAGATCGTCGTCACGCAGCACCGTGCGCCGCCGGTGCGGCCGGATGCGAGCTACCTGGTGAGCGGCGGGCTGAGCGGCCTGGGCCTCGTCAGCGCGCAGTGGCTGGCCGCCGAGGGCGCGCGCCACCTGGTGCTGGTCGGCCGGCGCGCGCCGTCGCCCGAGACGCAGGCGGCGATCGATGCGCTGCAGGCCGGGGGCGTGCAGGTGC
>NZ_JBFUCB010001028.1:0-1183 GCF_056405435.1 Rhizobacter sp. P1_G5
CGCCCCCAGGGCGCCGACCGCACCAGCATGAGCCCCCAGCCCATTCCCTCACCCGCCGCGACGCGCTAACACCGGCAAGCGAAAAATCAACGCCAGCGCTTTACGCCACTCAAGCTCGACAGATAGATCCAGGTCCGCCAGGCAATGAACGCCGGCGCCCACAGGATGTCGAGAAAGGTCTTCACCGGCACGCCGCTCAGCAGGTTGCCGGCGATGAAGTACAGCAGGTAGGCCGGCAGCAGCGCGAAGGCCAGCACGAACTGCCACGACGCCAGCCCGCAGACAGCAGCCGCCACGACGATCGCGACGAACAGCAGGCTCAGCTGCACCGCATGCGAAGGCAGCAGGAAGTCGATCAGCAGGTTCAGCGCCGCACCATCGCCGCTCGCACGGAAGCGTGCCCACAGCGCTCGCACGCTGCGCCCGACGATGGCCGATCGACCACCCGCCCAGCGCCTGCGCTGCGCAGCCGCTTCCTTCGCCGTCTCCGGGATCACGCTCGACGCGCGTGCATGCTCCAGCCAGTGCACCCGCTGGCCGCTGCACACCAGCTTCACCAGCATCTCCTGGTCCTCGACCATCGTGTCCGAATGCCAGGGCATGCGCTGCAGCACGTCGCGCCGGAACACCATGCCGTGGCCGCGCAGGTTGCAGCTCCAGCCGGTCTGGCTGCGCGCCAGTTCCTCCAGCCGGTTCTCCACCACCGCGTTCATGTAGTTCAGCCGCGAGAACAGCGTCGCCTGCCAGTTGTGCACGCCGACCCGGCCCTGCAGCACCGGATGGCCTTCGTGCAGCCCGGCCGCCGCCTGCTGGAAGAACTGCGTGTCGACGACATTGTCCGCATCGAAGAAGGCCACCGCATCGAGCGCATCACCATGCTTCGCCTCGAGCGTCGTGATGCCCTCGGCCAGGCTCGCGGTCTTGCCGCGCGCACCGCTCTGGCGGTCCAGGCAGTCGAAGCCGGCGGCGCGGATCTCGGCCACCGTCGCATCGCTGCAGTGGTCGGCCACGAACAGGATCGCCAGCTGCTCGCGCGGGTAGTCCACGCGCGCCAGCGATGCGAACAGCGGCCCGAGCACGCCTTCCTCGTTGTGCGCCGGCACCAGCACGCCGAAGCGCTTGTCGCGCCGCGGTGCGAGCGGCGCCGGTGCGCGCACGCCCCACAGCCCGCGCACTGCCTGGT
>NZ_JBFUCB010001029.1:0-1179 GCF_056405435.1 Rhizobacter sp. P1_G5
CATATAACGCAGACACCTCGGCACTCGCGCCTTGGCCCGTGGCCAAGCACCTCCTGTCGGTGTCCCAGTTCACTCGCGAGTCGGTCGAGTCACTGTTCGCCCTGGCCGACGTCATGCAGCCCATTGCTCGGCGCCAGAAGGTCACGCGCGTGCTCGAGGGAGCCGTGCTGGGGAACCTCTTCTTCGAGGCCAGCACCCGCACGCGGGTGAGCTTCGGCGCGGCCTTCTGCCGCCTGGGGGGCTCGGTCTGCGACACCACCGGGTTCACGTTCTCCTCGATGGCCAAGGGTGAGTCCCTCTACGACACCAGCCGTGTCATCAGTGGCTATGTCGATGCGCTCGTCATCCGGCACCCCGATCAAGGATCCGTCGCGGAGTTCGCGAAAGCGACCAACATCCCCATCATCAATGGCGGCGACGGCCCCGGCGAACACCCCAGCCAGGCCCTGCTGGACCTCTACACCATGCAGCGAGAGTTCTCGCGCATCGGCAAGTTGCTCGATGGGGCGCACGTGGTGCTGGCGGGGGATCTCAAGTACGGCAGGACCGTCCACTCCTTGCTGAAGCTGCTGGCGCTGCATCGGGGGCTGAAGATCACGCTGATCTCACCTCGCTCCCTCGGAATGCCGGCCGAGATCGTCGAGATGGCTTCCCGTGCCGGGCATGTCGTGGAGCAGAGCAACGTTTTGCGAACCGGGGTGATGGGCGCAGACGTCTTGTATGCCACCCGGATCCAGAAGGAGCGGTTCACCGACGAATCGGTCGATGGCTACGACCAGAGCTTCGAAGTCAATCGCGCCATCGTCGATGCCACGGGGAAACTCGACACGGTTGTCATGCATCCATTGCCGCGCGACAGCAGGCCCGGCGCTTTCGATCTGAGCGTTGATCTCAATTCGGATCCCCGTCTGGCCATCTTCAGGCAGACGGACAACGGCGTGCCCATTCGCATGGCGCTTTTCGCGCAGATGCTCGGCGTCGATGGATTGGTGCAAAGGTCGATGCGAGACGCGACGTGGAAATCGCCCACGCACATCGGGCCTGACGATGCACTGCTTRCCGATGAAGGGTAGTCGGTGATCGCCCGCGACGGACTCATCGACAATCGCAGCCACCATGCTCAGCGAACCACAGCCTCGTGCCGATACCGGCCGATGATTCGCGTCATCCCCGTCATCC
>NZ_JBFUCB010001030.1:0-1179 GCF_056405435.1 Rhizobacter sp. P1_G5
CATGCGCACGTGACGCACATCGTGGCGCCGCGCGGCCCGGGTTTTCGCGCATCGCCGCTCCAGCTGAAGCTGTCGTGGAACGCGATGGCGCGGCTGACCGACTTGGCGGACGCGCTGGGGACGTACCTGGTGGGTCAGATCCACTCGCACCCCGGTCTCTTCGTGGACTTGTCGGAAGTCGACGAAAAGTACGGCGTCCGGTGCCAAGATTATCTATCGCTCGTCTGTCCGCACTACGCCCAGCGCCCGGTCACGGATATCGATGCGTGCGGTGTTCATCTGTTCGATCGCGGCAACTATCGACGCCTCGACTCGACTGAGGTCGCGCGCCGAATTGCGATCTCGCCCGCGAAGGTGGAAGTCGTGAAGCTGGAGGTGCCGGCATGATCTCCGCTCACAGCGACATCGCATCGAGCCGGCCGCTTGGCGTGGCCCAGGGGCTGGGCGGCGTCGAACTGGATGAGGTCACGGTGTTCTCGCGCCCGGTCGTGTTGACCGGGGAACACGCCACGCTCGTAACGCAAAACGGGCGATGGTGCCTGCTCGACAGCCTGCGGCTGCTGTCGCGGATCGTGGGGCCTCTGACGGTCGTCCTGCCAGCCGGGCTCGGCCAGTTCGAAGACGAAGTGCAGCGACTCGCCACGACCGTCTGGACCAAAGGAAGCGTGCTCGTCGTGCGCGAGGGCGCACCGGTGGCGTGGAGTGCCGCAACGGCCATCCTCAACATCGGCACGCGCGTCGACGCCCACCTGCCATGGACGTCCATCAACTCAAACGGCTGGGTGGCGCGCGTGTCCTCGGGTCCGACGCCGCTGACCACGGGCTGTGACCAGAGCAATCCGTTGGCGGCGCTGATGGCCGCGTCACTCGGTGTCACCGAGGTCTTCAAGCGCGTCTATGGCATCCCACGCGATACGGCGCCGCTACTGGATGCGACGCAGTTCTCACTGTTCGAGTTGAGCACCTCGCCGACGTCACTCGGCCCGCTGCTGCCGCCGTCGCTCACGCTTCCCGACACCGTGATGGTGGGAGGCGGCGCCATCGGCAACGGCATCGTCTTGCTTCTGTCACAACTCGCGCTCCGGGGGAGGCTTCACATCATCGACAAACAGGCATTCCAACGAGAAAACCTCGGTACCTGCATCCTGCTCGACGATAGGTCCTGGGTCGGTTCATCGA
>NZ_JBFUCB010001031.1:0-1172 GCF_056405435.1 Rhizobacter sp. P1_G5
CGGCCGGGTGGCGGGCCTTCCAGTCGGCGAGCGCGGCGGTGGCGGATCGTTTCAGCGCCGCCCAGGCCGCCGGCTCGACGTGCTTGACGGTGTCGGCGCGGAAGCCGTCGATGCCGTACTCGCGCACCCAGTCGCTGAGCCAGGTCACCAGGTAGTCGCGCACGGTCGCATCGGGCAGGTCGCGGGCGCGCGTGCCGGGCTTGGTGCGCAGGAAGATCGGCAGCTTCACGCGCTCGGTGCTCTCGGTGCGGAAGTCGGGCAGGTACGCGAGCTGCATCGTCAGGTCGTCGCGGCCGCCGTCGAGGTAGCCGGGCAGGCCGGCGCGCACCCATGGGCGGCCCCACCARTCGGCGAACGCGAAGCTGTTGTAGTCGATGAAGCCGTGGTAGTCGCGCAGCGTCGCGCGCTCGCTGCCCGGCCACAGCACCTTGAGGTTGAGTTCGCGGGCGGTCTGCAGGTCGAGGTAGCCGGGGTGGTTCATCACCACGTCGAACAGGATGCGGATGCCCTGGCGGTGCGCGGTGCCCACCATCTCGCGCAGCTCGTCGGGGGTGCCGATGTTCTGGTCGAGCACGGTGTAGTCGAGCGCGTAGTAGCCGTGGTAGGCGTAGTGCTTGAAGGCCTTGTCGCCGCCGACCACCCAGCCGTGGATCTGCTCGTACGGTGCGGTGATCCAGATCGCGTTGACGCCCAGCTCGCGGAACCAGCCTTCGTTCAGCTTGTTGGTGATGCCCTTCAGGTCGCCGCCGTGGAAGGTGGCGACATCGGCCGCCGGATCGGCCTCGCGCTGGCGGCCGTAGGCGTGGTCGTTCGCCGGGTTGCCGTTGGCGAAGCGGTCGGTGACGGCGAAGTAGACGATCGGGTTGTCGGCGAAGGTGCCTGGCACCGAGATCGGGCCGCTGACGGGTGCAGGCGAGGGCGGTGCAACGACAGGCGATGCACAGCCGACCAGCAGGCAAACTGCAGCGATCCACGTAGCCCGGATGCCAATCCGGGATCGCGCTTGAACCCGTGTCATCCCTTGATCCCCCCGGCCGTGAGCCCCGAGATCATCCACTTCTGCGCCAGGATGAACACGACCGTGATCGGCAGCCCCGACAGGATGGCCGCGGCCGCGAAGTCGCCCCACAGGTATTTCTGGTCGTACAGGAACAGCTTGGAGCCCACCGCCA
>NZ_JBFUCB010001032.1:0-1165 GCF_056405435.1 Rhizobacter sp. P1_G5
GCCCCACACCGATGCGCTGTTCGCGCTGCAGCCCGGCGCCTGGGTCGCGRTGCGCGCCGGCGGCAGCGACCCGCTGACCGATGCGCTGCTGCGCGCCGCGCGCGTGCCGGTGCTGGTCATCGACACCGATGCCGCGGCGCAGCGGCTGCCCTCGCGGGCGCCGGCTGTCGCGCTGTGCGAGGGCTTCGAGGACGAAGCCCAGGCCACCGCCGCGCAGGTGCTGGCCCACGTGCAGCGCGGCGAGYTGCCGGTGGCGCTGGTCGCGCAGGACCGCCTGCTGGTGCGCCGCGTGCACGCGCTGCTGGCACGGCAGTCGGTCGCGGTGCTGGACGAAACCGGCTGGAAGCTCTCGACCACCCGCGCCGCAGCGCAGCTGATGGGCTTGTTGCGGGCGGTCGGGGCATCGAGCGCCGATGCGACGCTCGACGCCCTCAAATCCCTGACCGCCCCATGGCCCGGCCTCGGCCCGGTGGCGGCGTTGGCGCAATCGCTCGAAGCCAGCTGCCGCCGCCATGGCTGGCGCCGCACCTCGCAGATCGACGCCGAACGCCTGCACCCCGGCGAGGCCCGGCTGTGGAGCGCGCTGGTCGAGGCGCTGGCGCCGCTCGCCGAGCCCGGCCGGCGGCCGCTGCGCGCGTGGTGCGAGGCGCTGCAGGCCCTGCTGCATGCCGCCGGCCTGGCCGAGGC
The DNA here is from genome assembly GCF_056405435.1 of Rhizobacter sp. P1_G5. Lineage (NCBI taxonomy): Bacteria > Pseudomonadati > Pseudomonadota > Betaproteobacteria > Burkholderiales > Sphaerotilaceae > Rhizobacter > Rhizobacter sp. P1_G5. The sequence goes on from NZ_JBFUCB010001032.1 coordinate 688, forward strand.
GCTGGCGGAGGATGCGGCCGGCGCCCAGGTGCTGGCCGCGCTGCGGCTGTCGGAGGGCAGCGGCTGGCCGGCGCAGGCGGGCCAGACCTCGATGACGCTGGAGCAGCTGCGCCAGTGGGTCGACGGCGTGCTCGAGGAGGCCTCGTTCGTGCCGCCGGCGCCGCTGCAGCCGGCGGTCGTGATCACGCCGCTCGCGCACGCCACGCTGCGGCCGTTCGCGGCGCTGGTGCTGCCCGGGGCCGACGAGCGCCACCTGGGCGCCGGCGTTGATCCGCTGCCGTTCATCAGCGATGCGCAGGCCGTCGCGCTCGGCCTGCCGAGCGCGGCCAGCCGCCGCGAGCGCGAGGCCTTGTCGTTCGCGCATGCGATGCATGCCGCGCAGGTCACGCTGCTGCGCCGGCACGTCGACGGCAGCGAGCCGCTGTCGGCCAGCCCGCTGGTCGAGAGGCTGGCGCTCGCGCTGCAGAAGGTGTCGCGC
>NZ_JBFUCB010001033.1:0-1164 GCF_056405435.1 Rhizobacter sp. P1_G5
CCTCTCTGCTGAGCACGTACTCGGCGTCAGCCGAGCAGGGCGAAGCAGATGCCGCGAAACGTGCCGGCGAAGCACTCGCACAGGCGCTCGCCCCAGGCGGCGCCTCGAGCCCTTTGCTGATTCAAAACCAAGGGAGCTTCGCTGTCGGCGGGATGGTGAAGACGACCCCTGGAAGCTACGACAACAACAAGCCGACGGCGTCGGGGCAAGGTTTCCACGGCGACCACCTCTATGCGTTCTACCAGGTGCCGAAGGACCCGAAGGGCTACGAGTTCGACGGGGTCAGCCACCTCGGGACGTGACACGTGAGACCAGGCTGGCAATGATCCGCAATTGCAGCGCCGGATGCGTCACCTCACTACCACCTGGCTGCGACTCGCGCGACGGCACTGAATCTTTCGGAGGCTCAGTTCAGCCTTCTCAGCGTCCGAGAGAAGCGAGCAGGGGTCGATCGCGTCCGCGCTCGCCGCAGGTGCGAGCATCGCCGCAAGGACCGTGATGGCAAAAGCGTGACGGCTCATGACGGGCACCCCTGGTGGCGGCCAACAAGAAGCAGACGGCGAACCTGCCGCTTTGCACGACGACATTATTGCGAGGCCTGCTTCGGTGAGGCACGTCTTTACCCAGCAGCGGTTGGCCGTCCCCGGCCTCGCCCGCTCAGGCTTGCGTCGTGCCTGCCTGTGACTCGGTCGCCGGCACGGCGATGCCCAGGGCCAACGCCGTGCTCAGGAACCACAGGATCTCGAAGGCCGAGAGCCGGCCCGCCGCGGCCGCTTCGCCAACGCCCATGGCGCGCTGCGTCCAGGCGGTCACCAGCCGCGGCGTGCTCGGGCGCGCGAGGGCCGCAGGCTCGGGCGCGCGCGTGAGCTGGTAGCGGCCATTGATGGTGCGAGGCGAAACGCCCTGGTCGATGAGGACGTGCGTCAGGCCCCACAGCAAGGTCGACAGCCGCAAGGTGTGGGTCGCGCCCGGCCACGAAACGGCATCGGGCGCGCGTTGCGGGTCGGTCACATTCAACGGCCGCGCCAGCAGTTCGGCCTGCGACAGCGAACTCGTGATGTCGCCCGTTCGGAAGTCGACGACCAGGCCGTGCCCGTCACCCACGCCGACCAGCGTTCGTCGACGCTCGCCGGCGAGCAGTGCTCCGACCAGCTGGTCCCGCAA
>NZ_JBFUCB010001034.1:0-1156 GCF_056405435.1 Rhizobacter sp. P1_G5
GTACGAGGCCTTGATCGCGCGGTCCTTCTGCACCGCGGCGCTGACGAGGTAGTTCACCAGGTCGGCGGCCACGGCCTGGTTCTTCGAGTACTTCGAGACTGAGAGCTGCCAGCCGCCGAGCGCCGCGGCGCTGCGGCCTCCTGTCGATCCACTGCCACCGGCAGGCAAGGGCATCACGCCGACCTTGCCGGCGATCTGGCTGTCGGGCTTGTGCGCCAGCGCCCAGACGTAGGGCCAGTTGCGCAGGAACACCGCGTTGCCCGACTGGAACACGCCGCGGCTGTCTTCCTCGGCGTAGTTCAGCACCGCCTTCGGCGTGATGGTGCCGACCCAGCTCGCCGCGGTCTGCAGCGCCTTGATCGCGTTGGCGTTGTTGACCGAGACCTTGCCGTTCGATTCGACGATGGCGCCGCCGCCGAAGCTCGCGAGCCATTCGGTCGCGTTGCAGCTCAGGCCTTCATAGGCGCGGCCCTGCCAGACGAAGCCCCACATCTTCGGGTTGCCGGCGGCGCGTTCGCCGTCCTGGATCTTCTTCGCGGCGGCGGCCAGCGCGTCCCAGGTGGTGGGCGGCGCAACCTTGTACTTCTCGAGCAGGTCCTTGCGGTAGAACAGCAGCCCGGCGTCGGTGAACCATGGCATCGCGACCAGCTTGTCGCCGACGGTGTTGTTGGCGATGATGGCCGGGAAGTGCTCCTTCTCGGCGCCCTTGGTGTAGGGCTTCAGGTCGATCAGGTGGCTGGCGAGCAGGCCGGGCCAGACGACGTCGATCTGGTAGATGTCGATCTTGTCGGAGCCGCTGCCGAGGATCTGCTGGTACAGCGCGAGGCGCTCGTTCGAGTCGTTGGGCGCGTTGATGACCTGCACCTCGTGGCCGGTCTTCCGGGCCCAGGCATCGGACTCCTCCTTGCAGAGCTGGAACTCGAGCCCGACGGCCCCGCACGAGATCTTCAGCGTGACGGCCTGGGCGCCGAACGCGCTCAGGCACAGGGTCGCGGCGAGCGCGGTGGCCCGGAGGGTGGCTTGCATGGTGTGTCGTCTCCTGTGGTCGGGGCCGTCGACTGCGGCCCGCGGGGGGAGTAGAGGCGTGGCGGGTTAACGCGGGATTTCTTGTTGCGGCTTGTGGTTCACGATTGAAACATTGCGCGGCTTGGCGCGG
>NZ_JBFUCB010001035.1:0-1147 GCF_056405435.1 Rhizobacter sp. P1_G5
GTGCTGGCGCCGGACACCACGGTGCTGCCGCTGCCCTTCCATTCGGGCGCCGACCTGCTGACGATCGCCGCGCGCGAGCGCTGCAGCATCGCGCAGATCATGCGGCGCAACGAGCAGCATTGGCGCAGCGATGCCGAGATCGATGCCGGGCTGCTGCACATCTGGCAGGTGATGCAGGATTGCGTGGCACGCGGCTCGCGCACCGACGGCGTGCYGCCCGGCGGCTTCAAGGTGCGACGGCGCGCGGCCGACCTGCACCGGCAGCTGTCGTCGAACCCCGAGGCGGCGCTGCGCGATCCGCTGCAGGTGCTGGACTGGGTGAACCTGTACGCGCTCGCGGTGAATGAAGAGAACGCGGCCGGCGGGCGCGTGGTGACGGCGCCGACCAACGGCGCGGCCGGCATCGTGCCGGCGGTGCTGCACTACTACGCGCGCTTCGTCGCGGGCGCGACGCCGGCCGGCATCATCGATTTCCTGCTGACGGCCGCGGCGATCGGCATCCTCTACAAGGAGAACGCGTCGATCAGCGGGGCCGAGGTGGGCTGCCAGGGCGAGGTCGGCGTGGCCTGCTCGATGGCCGCCGGTGCGCTGTGTGCGGTGCTGGGCGGCACGCCCGAGCAGGTGGAGAACGCGGCCGAGATCGGCATGGAGCACCACCTGGGCCTCACCTGCGACCCGGTCGGCGGGCTGGTGCAGATCCCCTGCATCGAGCGCAACGCGATCGCGTCGGTGAAGGCGATCAACGCGGCGCGCATGGCGATGCGCGGCGACGGCACGCACCACGTGAGCCTCGACAAGGTCATCAAGACGATGCGCGACACCGGCGCGGACATGATGACGAAGTACAAGGAAACGGCACGGGGCGGGTTGGCGGTGAACATCGTGGAGTGCTGAGCCCCCTTCGCCCTGAGCTTCGCAAGCGTCCCGGGAAGTCCTGATGAACAGACGACCGCGGCTTGGGATGCTTCGCTGGAGCCTTGCTCGCTGGCCAGCGCGCTGCGGCCATCATGCGCCTCATCCAGACGGCGAAGCTCGACGCCCACGCCCCTTGCGCGTACCTGCGCGACGTGCTGACGCGCCTCCCGCCCCAACGGGCACGCGACATCGCGAATCTGCTGCCCCATCGCCGGGTGTCCGCAGGCTCGCA
>NZ_JBFUCB010001036.1:0-1147 GCF_056405435.1 Rhizobacter sp. P1_G5
CTTCACCGAACCGCGCCTGGGACTGGAGTGGAACCTGTCGCCGCGCACCCTGGCGTCGGCGGGCATGGGCCGGCACCACCAGCCGCCACCCATCGAGCAGGCGCTGCGCGACATCGGCAACCCCCAGCTCGCCCACCTGCGCAGCACGCAGTACGTGCTGGGCGTGACGCAGGCACTCGACGCCGGCTGGTCGGTGCGTGCCGAGGTCTATCGCAAGACCTTCCAGGGCTATGCGGTCGACGACCCGGCGCTGAAGTACGTCAACGGCGGCAGCGGCACGGCCAGCGGCTTCGAGCTGCTGGTGAAGAAGGACGGCAGCGAGAAGCTGACCGGCTTCTTCTCGCTCAGCGTCTCGCAGGCGCGGCGCCGGAACGACCTGACGGGCGAGAGCTTCCGCTTCGACTACGACCAGCCCGTCATCGCCACGCTGGTGGGCCAGTACAAGCAATCGGACGCCTGGACCTGGGGCGCCAAGTGGAGCTACCACACCGGCTCGCCGTACACGCCGGTGGTGGGCACGGGCACGTACCCCGACGGGCGCGCCAAGCCGGTCTACGGCGCCATCAATTCGGTGCGCGTACCGGCCTACCACCGGCTGGACCTGCGGCTGGACCGCAAGGTGTCGCCCCGCCTCACGCAGTACGTCGAGCTGATCAACGCCTACAACCGGAAGAACGTCTCGGGCTACAGCTACAGCCCCGACTACCGGACCCGCGAAGAGGTCTACCAGTTGCCGGTGCTGGTCTCGTTCGGGATCCAGTACGCGTTCTAGGTGCGGCGCACTCACCACCCGCGGCCCTCAAGGTGTAGGCGGTGGCGCTGCTCTCGACCGTGTACGAGAAATGTTGGCCCATGGAGGGCGCCCACCCCGGAAACAGGCTGGCGCGGGCGTCAACCTGGCGTGGTACGCCGAACAACGCTCCCGGCCTTCGGCCGCGACCAGCCCAGCGTCGTGCCCGCGGCCGCCAGCAGGATCGCGGCTGCACCGACCCATTGGAAGAACCCGAGGCGTTGCGCAAACACCGCGTAGTCCACCACGAGTGCCACGAGCGGGTAGATGAACGAGAGCGCGCCGACGGTCGACGTCGGCAGCTTTTGAATCGCGCCGTAGAGCAGCACGAACACGAGGCCGGTGTAGACCACCCCC
>NZ_JBFUCB010001037.1:0-1132 GCF_056405435.1 Rhizobacter sp. P1_G5
GTTCAAAGCATCGAGGGAGCTGCAGCCAACACCTACGGCTTCGATGCGAACGGGAACATCGCCAGCGCGACGGCAGGCAAGTACCGCGGAGTCACCTATACCGGCTTCGATCTGCCGGACAGCCAGAGCGGCGTGCAAGGCCCTGCGGGCGGCCCGAGCTATGTGTGGAGCTACGACGAAGACCACGCGCGTATCCGCGAGGTGCGGACGATTTCGAGCGGTACCAACGCTGGCACTCGAACCACTTGGTACCTGCACCCGGACAACACGGGTGGTCTGGCCTTCGAGAGCGAGGTCAACTCACCGACGAGTCCGAGCGCAGCGAACCCTGCGGTCACGAGCAACCGGCACTACCTGAGCGCGGGCGGCCAGAGCCTCGGCGTTCTGGTCACCTCCGGAGCGCTACCGGCACTCGGCGCCACGCAGACCGCACCAGCCGTGCAGTCCAGTATGGCGGCGGTGAAGCTGGAGTACTGGCACAAGGACCATCTTGGAAGCATCGCGGCGACGACCGACCACAACGGCGACGTGACGGCGCGCGACGCGTACGACCCGTTCGGCAAGCGCCGCTTTGCGAACGGCAACTACGACGCCGCCGGCACGCTGGTGATCGACTGGAGCCCTGCGGTCAACAGCGGCACGGACCGCGGCTTCACCGGCCATGAGCAGCTCGACGACATCGGGCTCACGCACATGAACGGCCGCCTGTACGACGCGACCATCGGGCGGTTCATGTCGGTGGACCAGCTCGTGAGCGATCCGTCGGACCTGCAGGCCTACAACCGCTACAGCTATGTGCGCAACGATCCGCTGGCGCGCACGGACCCGAGTGGCTGGTCGGATCTGAAGGAGAGCAAGACCTACAACCCGCAAAGCATCTGTAACGGTGGCTGCGATGGCGTCGTTGTGAACCCGTCGGGGATCGTTCCAATGGCGGCGGAATCGACGGTCAGGACGACGGTAGCTATGTCGCAGGAGGGGGCGGCGGGCAGTCTGATGCCTGCGAGACAGTGGATACTGAATTCAATCGCAAAGAGTTCCTTCACGGAGGAGGGGCTTGAGATCCAGCGCATCAACCGAGCTTTCAGCGACGCTAAGGAGGCCGGCGATGTGAAGGCGATGAGTGCGTTGT